>CAZGSG010000047.1:0-26554 GCA_964528095.1 uncultured Terrimonas sp. | reverse complement strand
AGGTTCTCTTGCCCTGGGCTGTATAGCCGGTACATTACTGGCGGGCAATATGGCGGAGAAGTATGGAAGAAAACCAGCATTAATGCTGGCCGCGCTGATCTTCGCAATATCTTCTCTCGGAATGGCTTTTTCTTCCGGTCTTACTGTATTTGTTTGCATGCGGTTTGCCGCAGGTATCGGTGTAGGAATGGCTTCTATGTTAAGTCCTATGTATATAGCAGAGGTGTCGCCTGCCAGCATCCGCGGCCGAAATGTGGCCATCAACCAGCTCACGATCGTGATAGGCATTCTTATAACCAACCTTATCAATTATTTTATTTCCGATAACGGTTCTGATGCATGGCGATGGATGTTTGGGCTTGGTTTTATTCCCTCTGCACTTTTTTTTGTTGGTGTACTGTGGTTACCTGAAAGCCCGCGCTGGCTAATGAAGGCCGGCATGACCGAAGCGGCAGGAAAGGTATTGAACAGGATTGGCAATAACACGTATGCTCAAAATGTGATGAAAGATATAGAGAATTCATTGAAGGGACATCCCAATACTTCCTGGCGCGCGCTTTTGGACCGGGCTGTATTACCAGCAGTGATCGTAGGCATTGGGCTGGCAGTATTTCAGCAGTTGTGTGGTATTAATTTCGTATTCAACTATACGTCTACCATATTTGCTTCTGTTGGAGCCGATGTGGACAGGCAGTTGATGGAAACAGTAGCTATTGGCCTGGTCAATCTTGTATTCACGATCGTTGCGATGTGGCAGGTAGACAAACTGGGCCGGAGGCCATTGATGCTGATCGGTTCCCTCGGACTATCGGTATTATATATCTTGCTTGCATTCGCATTGCGCGAACAGCTTAGTGTTGGCTGGATATCCCTGTTTGTTTTATTGTCGATAGCCATGTATGCTACCTCACTTGCTCCTGTAACATGGGTACTGATTTCTGAAATATTTCCAAATAATGTCCGGGGTAAAGCTTCCTCTGTGGCGATCGTGTCGTTATGGATAGCTTATTTCATCCTGGTTTTTACATTCCCTATACTCGCGCAGTCGCTGGGTACTTACGGGCCCTTTTACCTGTATGCAGGTATTTGCCTGCTGGGCTTCTTTTTTGTAAAAATGAAGGTACGCGAGACAAAGGGGCGTACACTGGAAGAACTGGAGCAGGTGATGGGTGGTCATTAACAATATTGAATAAAAAGCCCCGCTATTTTGATTGGTCATGAATAAAAAAAACACATTCTCTATAAAACGATTTGGTTATGCAGGAGACCGCGAGGTATCTCTTTTCCAGCTAAGCAATGGACAGGTGGATGTGGAAATAACTAACTACGGAGCTACTATTGTATCAGTTTTCGCGCCGGATAGAAACGGCATTAAAAAAAACATTGTAGCCGGTTTCAGTGAACTTGCGGCTTATCAGCTCGGGCATCCTTATATGGGATGTATCATAGGGCGATTCACGAACAGGATCAGTAACGGATTTTTTTCTATAGATGGATTGAATTACCAGCTGCCATTAAATGATCCGCCCAATCATTTGCACGGAGGGGTGGAAGGATTCAACAGAAAGGTATGGGAAATAGAAAAACAGGTAGAAGAGAAAGAGCAGACAGGCATTCAGTTTTCTTACCTGAGCAGAGATGGAGAAGAAGGATACCCGGGCAATGTAAAGACGTTTGTAACATACCTGTTAACGCGGAACAACCAACTGATCATCCGGTATGAAGCCGTTACGGATAAAGCTACTATTATCAGTCTCACAAACCATTCTTATTTTAACCTGACCGGCTTTGATGAAAACACTATTTATGATCATTACCTGCAATTGAATGCAGATAGCTATACAGTAAAGAGCAGCAACAATACCTCATCAGGAGATATCGCGGCTACAACGAACACGCCGTTTTATTTCTCTGAGCCAAAAAAAATCGGTAAACACATTGATCAATTAATAACAGATATGGGGTATGATCATAATTTTATATTGAATAAAACCTCCAAAGAAACACCAGCGGCCTGTTTGTATGAAGAACAGTCGGGCCGGCTACTCAAAATATTTACCGATCAGCCGGGTATACAGGTTTACACATCCAACTGGTGGAACGGAAAATTAAGTGGCTACCAGGGATGCCCCTATCAAAAGCATGGGGCTGTTGCACTGGAAACACAGGCTTTTCCTGATGCGCCGAATCATGCCGGTTTTCCCAATTCTATTCTGCGCCCGGGGGAAACATATAGCAGTGAGACAACGTTTCAATTTTCAACAATTGATAAGGAAGATCGGGGTGACCTTATGAATAAAAAAAATTCTGGATAGCACCGGGAAGTATCAGATCGACTTTGAAAAAATTATTCACTTATAAACTCAGCTCATGCCATCACGTAGGAAATTTTTACAGCTATCTGCAGCGGGTTCTGCTGCAGCTTTTCTGGGATCCAATTTTGTAGGATGTGCACAGGAAGGATATAGTACGAAAAAGGATGAACCGGTGGTGATCTCTACCTGGGACTTTGGCAAAACTGCCAATATCGGGGCCTGGGAAATATTGAGCAAAGGCGGGCGGGCGCTTGATGCAATAGAAGCCGGTGCAAAAATTCCAGAGGCTGATCCCACCAATCAAACCATTGGGTACGGTGGGCTGCCCGATCGTGATGGATATGTAACATTGGATGCCTGCATCATGGATGAATATTATAATTGCGGGGCGGTGTTATGCCTTGAACATATCATGCATCCCATATCGGTGGCAAGACTGGTCATGGAAAAAACACCGCATATTTTTCTTACAGGCGAGGGTGCATTGCAGTTTGCATTAGCCAATGGTTTTACAAAACAAAATCTGCTGACGCCGGAAAGCGAAAAAGCCTGGAAAGAATGGATGAAGACAGCCAACTATAAACCCGGGATCAATATAGAGAACCGCCTTTACAATAAAGAAAATGATCCTATGCCTGGTGATTCAAGTAATCATGATACGATCGGTATGCTGGCCATGGATGCAAAAGGCAATATGAGTGGTGGTTGTACTACCAGTGGCCTTGCTTATAAAATGCATGGACGCGTAGGTGATTCGCCTGTTATCGGTGCGGGATTGTATGTTGACAATGAGATCGGCGCAGCAACAGCATCAGGTGTAGGCGAAGAAGTAATACGTATTGTAGGATCGCACCTGGTAGTGGAGCTGATGCGACAGGGCAAATCACCGGAAGACGCATGCAAGGAGGCGGTGGAGCGTATAGTAAAACGCAGCCCGGAAAAATCAAAAACAATACAGGTGGGGTTTGTAGCACTTAATAAGAATGGAGCATACGGCGGGTATAGCCTGCAAAAAGGGTTTACCTATTCTGTACAAAATAAAACCACACAGGAGGTTTTCCCTGCAAAAAGTTATTATCCTTAACAGGTATGAATTCTTTTTTAATAAACGAATCAATATGACCAAGAGAGCAGTACTGGAAGTTTGCGCATTTAATATACAGTCATGTATAATAGCAGAACGGGCGGGCGCGGTAAGAGTGGAACTTTGTGATAACCCTGTAGAAGGCGGTACTACGCCCAGCTATGGCGCAATCAGGCAGACAAGAGAAAAGATCTCAATCCTTCTTTATCCTATTTTACGACCACGTTCGGGTAATTATTTTTATGATGAAAACGAATATGAAATAATTAAAAAAGACATTGCCATTTGCAAAGAACTGGGTTGCGATGGTATTTCGGTTGGCGCAGCTACTATTCATGCGCAGATAGATACGGAATGGCTAAAACGCATAGTTGAATGGGCCGGCCCGATGGGCGTTACCTGCAATCGCGCATTTGACGGCGCACCTGATCCTTTTAAAGCACTGGAAGATATTATTGCATGTGGTTGCGAACGTATACTTACATCAGGACAAAAAACCGCTGCACCAGATGCCGGAGAAATACTCGGAGCGCTTGTAAAGCA
This sequence comes from uncultured Terrimonas sp., assembly GCA_964528095.1. Taxonomy (GTDB): domain Bacteria; phylum Bacteroidota; class Bacteroidia; order Chitinophagales; family Chitinophagaceae; genus CAZGSG01. Next base: position 22,612 of record CAZGSG010000047.1, on the reverse strand, counting down.
GGCCGGTGACCGGATCAGCATAATGCCGGGCGCGGGTATAAAATCATCCAATATTGCAAAACTCCGACAGGAATGCAATGCAACAGAATACCATGCATCTGCCAGGAAAATAGCCATTAACCCGCTCACCTATATCAACACAGCAGTAAATGATTATGGAAACGTATATCTTGCTGATGAGGAGGAGTTGCGGGCAATCATAAGCCAGCTTCAGTAGTGATATTCGATTATGTACTGATAAGAACACCAGAAAGTTCAAATTACTAAATGAAAACAAAACGTATGCGCACAAAATATATAACGACCATATGCCTGATCGTATGCCTGATTGCTACAGGTAGTTCGAATTGTTTTTCGCAAAAAACGATTATACCGGTAATAACAAAAAACAATGCGCTGGTATTGGAAGTAAACGAGCAGAAGGATATCAATATCGTATACCTTGGAGAAAAACTTGCTGATACGGGAGAGTATGGCAATATTGCTGCAACATACCGCCAAACGGAAGATTATTCTGGTATGCTTGCTTCGGCCTATACACCCGCAGGTTCTAAGAACCTTGCTGAGCCGGCTATTACCGTGATCCATGCAGATGGAAACACCAGTCTTGATCTTAAATATATAAGTCATCGGGAGGAGAAGCTGGAGGATAACATATCACTGCTTAGTATCGTATTAAAGGATCCTGTATATCCGTTCTGGGTCACGCTGTATTATAAAACATACTATAAGGAAGATGTAGTTGAACAATGGAGCAGTATCAGGCATAAAGAAAAAAAGCCGGTCATGCTTTCAAAATTTGCATCAGCTAATCTGCACCTGAAAGCAGATGCGTACTGGCTGAGACAATACCATGGCGATTGGGCCAGGGAAATGCAACCTGAAGAAAGCCGGCTTACACATGGCATCAAAACTCTCGACTCTAAACTTGGCGCGAGGGCCAATTTGTTTCAGCCACCTTTGTTTATGGTATCACTTGATAAACCGGCTACGGCGGATGAGGGCAGGGTCTTGTTTGGTTCTTTATCCTGGACAGGAAATTTTCGCATCGACCTTGAAGTGGACCATCAGAATAACCTGCGGCTGCTGGCTGGCATTAATAATTTTGCTTCAGCTTATACGTTGAAACCGGATGAAGAGTTTACAACACCTGTTTTCCTTTATACCTTATCTACTCATGGAAAAGGAACTGCCAGCAGGAATTTGCATAACTGGGCAAGAAATTATAAACTGGTAAATGGCAAAGGTATCCGTCTCACTTTACTGAATAACTGGGAAGCTACTTATTTTGATTTTAATGAAGACAAGCTGGCTGCCTTATTAAAGGATACAAAAAAACTGGGGGTTGATCTGTTTTTACTGGATGACGGATGGTTTGCCAACAAGTATCCAAGAAATGATGATCATGCAGGTCTCGGTGATTGGGAAGAAAACCGGAAGAAACTGCCCAATGGAATCTCTTACCTGGTAAAAGAAGCCCGTGACAACGATGTAAAATTCGGTATCTGGATTGAACCTGAAATGGTAAACCCGAAAAGCGAGCTTTATGAGAAACATCCCGAATGGGTGCTCAGGCAACCTAAAAGACCGGAACATTATTTCAGAAATCAACTGGTGCTGGATCTTAGCAATCCTGCCGTTCAGGATTTTGTGTATGGTGTGGTAAATGACCTGCTAACAAAGAATCCCGACCTGGCCTATATCAAGTGGGATTGCAATGCTGTTATTTATAATGCTAATTCTGCTTACCTCGATAATCAATCACATGTCTATATAGAATATGTTCGTGGTCTTTATAAAGTATTACAAAGGATCCGAAGTAAATACCCTGATGTGCCAATGATGTTATGTTCCGGCGGCGGTGGCCGGGTAGATTATGGCGCGCTGCAATTTTTTACAGAATACTGGCCCAGCGATAATACAGATCCATTGGAACGGATATTCATGCAATGGGAATATTCTTATTTTTTCCCTGCGATGACTTCTTCCAATCATGTCACCGATTGGGGTAAACAGCCTATCAAGTTCAGAACAGATGTAGCGATGATGGGCAAACTTGGCTTTGACATAGTTATCAGCAAATTAAATCCCAAAGACCTCGAGTTCTGTCAGCAAGCCGTTAAAGTATATGATTCCCTGAAACAGATCATATGGCAAGGCGATCAATACAGGCTTTCGGATCCGGTACAGAGTAATATTGCTTCAATGTTGTATATGAATGAAGAGAAATCAACCGGTGTGCTATTTAACTACCTAGCCAATAATCGGTATGCAGCCGGTAGTACGAACCCGGTAAAGCTGAAAGGGCTTTCTCCTTCTAAAAAATACCGGTTACGGGAAGTTAATATCTATCCAGGAACAAGATCCTCTATCTCACCAGATAAGATCTATACCGGGGAATTTTTAATGACCATAGGGTTTAACCCTGATCTGCAGGCAAGAAGAAACAGCGTGATAATATTATTGACCTCTTTGCCATAAATAGATTGAGAATAGACTTTATCCAGTTCCTCGTCGTGATGTTGTGGAGTGATGATACATCGGGGTTGGCTATTTGGGAATTATGTGTAATTGGAAGTCGCTTATCGCCAAACCCCGCTGAGACTCTGTCCAAATGTTGTATAAGGCATCGCGAAAGCAGAACCGCGATTTGCATTGTTGAATGGCTCTGTGTACTTCTGCATTCATACCCTGTCCCATCGGGGTCTGGCGATAGCCGACCCCGATGCGTAAAGAATCTTCAACCAGTGTATCCACTATTGCCTGATTGTTGTAGAATGATTACACATCAGGGTTGGCCGTTGGCAATCGTTGTAATTGAAGACTGTTTATCGCCAAACCCCGCTGAGGCCATGTTTGTACTGTAAAGAGCATTGTCATGATAAAACCTATCACCAATTGTCGCTGATCTTTCTTATTCCTTTTCTGCATTGCTCTCTTCAATAATCAGAAAAGGTCCCATCGGGGTCTGGCGATAGCCGACCCCGATGCATAAAGAATCTTCAACCAGTATATCCACTATTGCCTGATTGTTGTAGAATAATTACACATCGGGGTTGGCCATTGGCAATCGTTGTAATTAAAGACTGTTTATCGCCAAACCCCGCTGAGACCGTGTCCAAATGCTGTATAAGGCATCGCGAAAGCAGAATAATAATCCTTAACTACTTTGACTTTCCTTTCAACAAAAAAAGCCACCTCGCAGGTGGCTTTTTCTTATTAGTCAAACAACTTATTTTTTCTCAAACTTAATCGGTTTTTCATCCCCCGCTTTTACCAGGTAGATGCCTGGTGGCAAGGTGCTGATGCTGATCTTCTGTATGCCTCTTTCTGCTTTTACGTTCAGTACAGATTGTCCCTGCAGATTATAGATCGTGATCAGGTCTTTGTTGATCCGCACTTGCTGAAGGTCTACATAAATGTACTCAGTAGCCGGTGACGGATATACTTTTACACGAACCAGGCTTTCTCCCCTGTTTACAGATTTTACCTGGGAATAAGAAACCTGCCCGTCTATATCAGTAGAACGGATGCGGTAATAATTTACACCCGTTGCAGGATGCTCATCAATATAACTATATGAGTTAACCCTACCGGTTGTACCTGCTGCCTGGATAGTCGCTATCGAAGTAAAACCGGTGCCTGGCCCACCGCGTTCCACCGTGAAAGATGCGCTATTGATCTCCTCCGAAGTACTCCATTGCAGCAACACATTTGCGCCCGATTCATTGGCAGTAAAGGATTGCCATTTAACAGGTAATGTAACACCTGGTATAACAGTTACTGATGCATAGGTCAATGCACCTTCCCCATTGACTGTTGTTTTGTTGGCCCGTACGCGATAGTAATAGGTTACACCATTGGTAAGCCCCGTTACGGAATAAGATGTAACAGCTCCCACATTCAATCCATTATAACCAGCTACAAAAGAACTGAAGCTGCTGCTGGTTGATACATCCAGAACATAATTGTTCAATGCACCTACGGTGGGGGCATTCCATCTGGCAGTAAATCCTGTGCTGGTCACAACAGATGCATTTAATGGCATTGGTGCTACCATCGCGTAACTTTCCACATAATTGGAACTGGCACCTGCGAGGTTGAAATTTAATAATGTGCAGGCCTGGTTCGCGGAAGAATAATCTTTTACTTTATTAATACCGGTATTGGTACCTCCGGCTATACCCTGGTCCATACGCATATAAGAAAGCAGGCCGGCGGTATTACGTGGGATGGTATCATAAGCACCTGCCCTTACTTCATTTTGTGTACGCATCAGGCTCCATACACGTACCTCGTCTATCGAACCATTAAAATAACGGGCTGGATCATTCCATGCACCTACATATAAACGTGATCCGGCGCCCGGGTCTGCAATACCGGAACTGTTGATATTACCCAGATCCGTCCTTGTGCCAACAGAAACACCGTTCATATAAAGACGCATGGTTGTTCTGTCTGCCCCATCCCATGTTGCCGCCAGGTGATACCATCTGCCAGTCACCAGCTCGGGAGCGGGATAGGAGATATAGCTGGCATTTGTATTATTCATACAATAAAATGATAAGGTATTATTGTATAACAATAGCTCAATACCATAACCGGTCTTTGATTTACTTACAATCTCCTGTGTAGTGGTCAGGTTATTGAATTTAACCCAGCACTCGAGGGTCTTGATATTCTGAGCGAGAATGGTACTGCCGGCATCGATATAATCATCAACTCCATCGAAATGAAGAGCAGTTGCCGGCGGTGCCGGTATGTTTACCGTTACAGCAATAGCGGCAGAAGTGTCTCTGCAACCATTGGTGGCGGCAAGACTGTAATTGCCCGAAGTGGTAGCTGTATACGAAGAATTGGTTGCAGCACTGATCGCTACACCATCTTTCAACCATTGATAAGCTGTACCGGTGGTAGTAGCAGAAAGTGCTACTGACTGTCCCTCATTAAATGTGGTAGCGCCACCGGCAGCGATACTTACGGTAGAAAATGATACACCATATTTTGTATTCAGGTAACGATTGACCTGCGTGATCTCACAGGCAGTGAGTTTCCGGTTATAGATGATCATCTCGGCGATATCACCATTATAAAAATTATCATCTCCATCAAGACCAACACGTACATCAGCCAGTGCATCTGTACCAAGTGTTGTATAGTCTGTAAAACTTGTCACCAGCTGGCCATTGAAATAAATGGCAGAACCGCCAGCTCCGCCAGCTTTGCTATATACGGCAGTGAGGCATTTTACGGTGCCCAATTGACCGGCTCCTGTTACATCTACCAGGAATGGACTTGAATTTCCGATAGATACTGATCCTTTATCAAAATCAGTGACCCGGCTGCTAAAGAAAAAACGATCAAATCCACCATTGTCACAACCCCATACGGCCTGGTCACCTACCCGAGTACCTTGTTTATATACGGTGAACATGGTGACCTCCGGGTTGGTCATTGCCCTGATATCGAGCGGGGCCGCATACCCCGAACCAATAATACCGGAAGAGCCGCGGGTAAAACGAATTACTCCTTTTCCATTGATCTGGTTCTGGTAATAAACGGGTGAAACATATCCGCTACCGGAATTATACAGGTAGGTATGTTTGTTATTACCCGATTTGTCTTTCCAACTGGTAATGGTTGTTCCATTAGCAGGTAACACTGAATTTCCATTGGGGTCCGATGCGTCAAGCCAGAGCTGAAGATTGGTGATGCCCGAAGGAGAGGTTTGAGCGTGTAAAGAGGCGGTAGAAATACAAAAGAAAAAAAATAGTATTGTCAGGCCGAGCCGGGCAATTTTTTGCATAGTTAATTGGTTTTTAAAGGATTTGGAATACAAAGCACTGCGCTTCTGTATATTTTTAAAAGAGCAAATCTATTGGTATTATGCAACTGTTTCAATACATGAAAACCCCTAATTTAAGGGTTATTGATATATGTCAAGAACTGTTTTCTCAAGCATAGTAAATAGACCAAAGAAAGTAAGGTTTTGCAAAACACGAAGCATACAAAAAATGAAAAATAAAATTTCAGGTACGATAATTAAGCGGCAGTCATCAGTATAAGGGAGATGCGCTTGAAAGGCTAAGCGGTGTTCTTAAGACTTCTGGTTCATTTTTTTGAAATTGTACTGGCTATCTAAATAGTCGCGACCAACAACTGATCGCGAAATTACAGGGAGCCCGGAGTACGCCCGTAATGCAACTTAAAAGCGCGGATGAATGCAGCATCTGATTGATACCCGACCACGGCTGCCACTTCGCTGCTGGTAAAACCGCCGCTGGTCAACAATGTATATGCATGTTCCATTCTTAGTTTTTGAACATACCCGAATACGGTCATTCCAAAAAGCATTTTGAACCCGCTTTTAAGTTTGAACTCATTTAATAAAAAATCACGACTGATACCTTCGAGCGTTAGTTCGGACAAATAATTTCGGGAAAGATATTCTTTTACTTCATGCAGCGAATTTTTATCCGCGGCAGTGATTTTCTTTTCGCGTATTTTTTTAACTGGATAATGACCAATGGTCAACAAAGTGATCTCCCGCACTTTTGACCGCAGGTAAGGCGTTTTAAGCGAATCGGCCAATGGGGGTTGGAGCAATAAACGGAGTATATCTTGCTGCAGATGATCTGTAATCCTGTTTTGTTCATACAAAGAAAAAGGAAGGCGGCGCTCGTTTTTTTTGACAATATCATCATAGTCACTGCCACATTCCAGCAGAATACTATTAAAAAAAGAAGGCTTCAGGCCAATACAACAATATTCATATTGCTGTTGCCGCGGAAAAACAAAACTGCTCACTGGTTCCACACAGTTCATCAGGTGATAATGCCCTTTCTTCATTGAGAGGTCGCTGTTGATACCGGAAATCTTTGCATTAGAAGAGCCCGCCAGTTGAAAATGCAGGCTTACATGACTGATATCCGACAGCGCATTTACCGTAACAGCTTCTTCAAATTTTGAAGAGAAATATAAAATATCGAAATTCTCATCCCGCACATTTTTTGTATGGGATTTAAATTTACCTTTTATCTCTACCGATGCTTCAGTAGTCGCATGGTTATCAGCGAATGATCTTTTGATGAGCTCACTGAACTCCTTTCCTTGCAAATGATACATAATCCGTTTCGATCAATTATTAATCCGCCAGGGCAAACCCCGGCGACACAGCAATATGCAATTTCGTGCAATGAACGGTCCCAAAAAAAACAAACTGGATATTTCTACCTGGAAACGGAAAGCACATTATGAATTCTTCAGCAAATTCGATCAGCCATTCTGGGGAATCGCCACGGAAGTCAATTGTACAAAAGCGTATAATTATTGCAAGGCCTATGGTGTGCCCTTCTTTTTTTATTACCTCTATAAATCCCTTCAGTCTGCCAACCAGGTAAAAGAATTCAGGTATCGTATTGAGAAAGATGGTGTTGTTGAATATGAGACCATTTCAGGGTCGATCACTGTTTTAAGAAATGATGAGACCTTCGGTTTTGCTTATTTCAATTATGACCCCGATTTCTCCCTATTTGTACAGGCAGCTAAAACAGCTATCCAGTCCGAAAAAACAGGAACTGGTCTGCAACCAAATAATGAACTGAATAGCCTGATACATTACTCAGTATTTACCGATATTCGTTTTTGTGGTATCCAGCATGCTCAGATGCTTTCCATACAGGATAGTACGCCCAAGATCGTATTTGGAAAGATCAGTTTTCATAACGGGCAGGTACTACTGCCGGTATCTGTGCATGTGAATCACAGTCTCTGCGATGGTATGCATGTGGGGAAATTTATAAAGTTCTATGAGCAGTATATGGAACTGCTGTAAAACAATAATTTGCTATTGTATGTAGAGAGATTACTGACAACTGGAAAAAGGCTTCCTATAATTTCACGAATCCGTTTTTAACGGCATATAATGCAAGCCCGACCCTGCTTCTAATATTAAGTTTTTCAAAAAGAGAATCGCGATAACCGTCAATTGTTTTTGGACTTAGATACATCTTAGCCGCAATTTCATTATAAGTCATTTCGCTGCATACAAATTCCAGGAAATGCATTTCCCTTTCATTTATCAAGGGCGAAGAGTTTTTATTTTCTTCCTTTAAATCCTCATTTTGTAAGGAATGCACCAGTTTGCCCGTAATAAAATCGGTGTAATACACTCCCTTATTCATAATCGATTGCAAAGCCTCCCTGAGTTCTCTTGGCTCAACATCTTTGCACAGGTAGCCCTTAATACCCTGCTTCAGCATGCGAACAACGGTCTCTTCATTCTCGACCATGCTAATGACCAAGACCTTTACGAGTGGATAATGTTCCTTAAGCCATTTTACCGATTCAAACCCGCCCATGCCGGGCATATTAATATCCATCAATACAATATCAGGCGGATTTTTCTTATCGATCTTTTCTTGCATTTCCTTGCCGTTATTTGCCTCAAAGAGAATCGAATACTGTTCTCCTACCATTTCGATAAGACTAATAAGACCTTTGCGGAATAGCGTATGGTCATCAATTAAGGCGAGTGTAATGGTTTTATTGGCGGCTGGCATATTTTAAAGAGGCAATTCAATTGTTATAGTAGTCCCATTTCCAGAAACACTATTGATATGTAAGGTGCTTTTTATAAGGTGGGCACGGTTATGGAGATTGAATAAGCCAGATCCCCCACTGTTCATTTTCTCTGATAAATTAAATCCTATACCATTATCAGCAAAGACTAATGTAACTAAATTTTCTCTGACAGAAAAGAAAAGATTGATTTCAGATCCCCCGCTGTGTTTGATCATATTATTCAGTATTTCCTGAGACATGCGATAGAGGATGATCGCGGTATTCGGATGTAAAACAGGTTCGTAGTCAGGTGCTGTATAGGTAGCTGAAAACTGACCGGTCTTGTTGATTCTCGTAATATCAAGTTGTAGTGCTTTTGACAATCCCGAATGAAGAATCCGGTCACTGCTGTTAAGGCTGATCGATAACGATTTTATATCACCGATTAATTGACGCAGCAACTCTTTTGTATCTTCTATTTTTACTGATGCCTTTTCGGGATCATTTAATTTGAGTGTATTCAGATTGATCTTTATCAGGCTGGCAATCTGCCCCAGATTGTCATGTAGTTCATATCCTATATGCTGTAGTATTTGTTCTTTTATTTCCAATTGGGACTGGATCAATGCCTGGTCAAAATCTCTTTTCAGGTTTTGTTTTTCCTCTGCATGTTTTCTCTTTCTTTCATTATAAAGATTGACGTACATGATCAGGAAAAAAGCAGCCACAATAAAGATCAGTGTTATACTTATCACTAAGGTGATGATATCGTTCGCCTGTATTCGCATAAAAAAGAATAGCTCCAACAGATGTACCAAATGAAATTAAGTACTATAAAGATAATATACCTTACCGGTTTTAAATTCGGCGTGTTCACGGCTATAAGATATTCAAAAAAGAAGTCGCAGCAAATACTGCCGAAATAAAAAAAGAAACAACCAGAGACCAGCCAGAACGGTGGATGTTTTTTCAACGGTACGTACTCTTCCTTTTTCAACAGGAAATAATAATAGGATAAACAGAGAAGTATGATGAAAACTGAAGCGAACTTCTTGGCATCCATACTCATACCCAGGAAATGATGTTGAATGCTTTCGTAAAGATAAAGGACAGAGAAAATGGAAAGCCCTGCTATGACATAAGGCTTTCCATTAAAATAAGGGGAGAGTATTTTGACAAATAGCCAACCAAGAAAAAAAGTTTCCACCGGCAGAAAGGAATTGAAGACCCAATAATTATTCTTCTGGTGAAATTGAAAATACACCAGGTATCCCGTCAGTTCTATTAGAGTCGTAAGTCCAAGAAAAAAAATTATCGGGAGATCATAAACTGCCCGCTTCTTCTTATAAAAAAGAATGGAGCTAAGCCAGCACAGAAAACATAATATGATAATAATTGTGAAAACCATTCTGTATTATGGAAAAAGTGTTCCCTGGTCAAAAATATATGATTCGTCATTTCGCCACATTGAAGTATTGATACTCGTTTTATAAGGTGAATTTTGTCTTTGAACCACGTCGTAATAATCATAGATAAATTGCTTAGTAGTATCCTTCATGGTTGGAATAAAATAGATATTCAACCTTGGTTTTTTTTCACCGTCAGGGTACACAATATTAGGATACAGGCCAAGTTGCCATATACAGTCCTCCCAGGGCGTATGCGTTCTGGCGAATCTTAAAAAAACAGTTTCGTACATCTCGGCAAATTTAGCCGTGTCGTGTGTAATACCTGAAATTTTTCCTTTCCAATACTCATTCAGGTTCTCCATGGCATCTGGCTTTCGGTAGGCATCCAGGCTTGTTTGCGCTGCGCCAAGTTCTACAGGGCCACTCTGCTTGATCGCGAGGTCACCAAACCCTTTAGGTTTTGGACGTGAAAATAATAAATAGGCTAATAACATGCCGGCACAAACGGCCATAATTACAATAGCACCAACTCTTACAATAAGAGCTGTCTGCGTTAGCGTGATTTGTTTTTTTTCCATAACATTATTTTTTGGTTGAGAATACAACCAAGCTACTCAGGGTTTTTTCAATTTCCAATAGCATTGGACAAAACCAGGTGTTAACCCGGTAATAACAGGGAAAACACTGTATCAGATTCCATGATATTCCTGTTGTAAGACACAGATCTTCTCTGGACTTTTAGTCCGGTACGGAAAATCGATCTTATAGTTCCTACCGCTATAATCAACAAAATATTTTAAGCATGAAAAAGCCTCTATCATTGGTTCTACTTTTTTTAAGCGCATTTACCTGCTATGCACAGGAAGGGATAACTGAAATATCAAAATCCGATGCAGACCAGGTAGAGAATAAAGTCAACAAAGGAGTTGATTTTGGTGTAAGCCTCGGGTTTAATACTGTCTTTAACAATATTTACGATGCGCGCATTTCTCCGCTCGATAACAAATTAAAAATCACCACAGTTGCACGATCGGCTTTTCTTCTTTCAACAGGTATTTCAGTTCCCCTGTCAAAAGGAAAGATGGGCGGACGCTACTACAGGAAGCTGGTCGACGGAGATGAAAGCGGTCCTGTCTATTTCGTCCCGTATGGCCTGTGCTTTATTGCGACAGTTAACCTGGTTACGTTTAACTCGGCCGCCAGCGGATCAGCTTTCAATCAAAAAATTGATGGGGGACTGGGGATTGGATATAAAGTCAACGACAATTTTCAACTTGCTCTCACGGCCGAAATGATCTCCTACAGGCAACCCAGAAAGTTTTTACTGGATGATTACCAGGATAAAATATTGACAACGCCCGCAGGTGAAACCATATCTTCTATAAACCCTGATGACAACAATTACTTCAGGGATAAATATATGCCTTCAGTGTCTTTTAAGTTTTTTTACTTGTTGTCTTACAAACCCGTCAAATAGTACTCCATCTAATTAACATATAAAATAGTTTAGTATGAAAAAGTTTTTTGCTCTCACCACTGCTCTCTTTTTAATACTTATAGCGTCAGCGCAAAATTGCGAGTTGCTCGCAAAGTATGGTATTTATGATACGAGATCGGTCAACATCTCAAGAGAAAGAGCGGTCTCTTACCTCAATTTTTTAAAAAGAGATACAAAAATGACATTTGAAGAAGCCAGACAGTACTCCACTCAGATTGGTATTCCAATAGAAACGGTGATGGTTAACCTGGGATTCAGTGCAACAGAATCCGGCTATAAACAATTTATTGAATCTGTAGTAAATATGACAACATATGAAGACCTGTATGTTGAGAAAATAATTTCTGTCTCCAGAACCATCAATGCGGATATCCTGAGAGTATTGGAAAGTTGTTATACCATTCCCGGCATACACGCTCGTATTGAAAATTCAGATGACCCTGAATTATCATTCCTCGTACTTTATTTTAAATGGGATGGAAACCATAACCCGATAACACTGGAAGTAACAGTATCCAACCGGGTCGGTTTGTTATTTGATGGTTTGGCGCTGGCAACTACAAAGAAAACATACCAAATGGGGCCTGATGAAGAACGTAGGATATCGGTGAACAGAAAGAATAATACAACAGTAGGCTTTACGGTCAGGGTTAAACGACAATCTCCGGGAGGTGTAGTTGTGGTAAGGGCTGGTAACCTGACCATTTTCAAAGTAAAAGAACGGCAGGAACACCCTTCCCATGAATTTAAAGTTGAAAGAGTTCAGAGACGTGAATTGGGTAAGACATCCCCGGCTCGTTGGGTCGGTGGCGGAGATGAAGAATTAAAACGATTTGAAACGACAGAATTGTCCGGCACATTTAATTTAGGTGTTGATGGAAATAAATTAGTAGGAAATATCTATGCGACGATTGTCGAAAAGATAAGCGACTTCACTTCTTTTGAGATAAAACAATCCTACCTGTTGTACACAGCTCCTGAAGGCTGGAAAATTGTTGGATATGGTATTGAAAATGAAAGTTTCGGTTCTTCATTTACCAACTTCGGCCCCATCAGGCAATCCAGTTGGGAAAGTTCACCCCTTTATAGCAATGGGCCGGTTCAATATTATACCTGGCAGGGGGATAGCGGCAGAGATCAGGACCAACTCGAAGGCTGCTGGATTAAACCGACATTAAAGGATATTGTGGTTCTTTTGGAAAAGATGTAGCCTACACTCATCATCAACGCTAATTTATAGTAGAAGAACCAATCCTTATTGTATTAGTCCTTCTACTATAAATTTTTTATTTATGGTGAAGCATGTAGATCCAGCATACATGTTCAACAACCCTAAAAGTTTGTATCGCAATTTATTTTTGATGCAGACATAAACTATTCCCATCGGGGTCTTTTACCCATGCAAATTTGCCCCATGGTTTGGTATCAATTTTACCGACCTCTATTCCTTTTTCTTTTAAATCCCGTATTTCTTTCTCGATATCAGCGGTTTCAAAAATAATTCCGTTGAAACTTAAAAAAGCGATGGAAGTGGTTTGTCCGGGCACTCCCATTTGCAACCAGGTCTGGCCATGATCTGCAGGTGCTTCCTCTGTTACTTGAAAACCTAGCTTCAGGTAAAGCTCTTCTGCCTTTTGTTAATGCGCAACGGGAATGGTGATGATCTCAAGTGCTTTCATTTTTTATTGTTTAAGTATAGTAAAATGATTGGTTAAATCGTCTTGCGGGTTACTTACCTGGCATATTGTAAAGCTATAAGTAAAATAATAGCGGCACCCAGGGTAAATACGACAATCTCACCTGTTGATCGCGACAGAAAATTAAAATACATTCGTAGCATGAAACATATCTCCATTCTGGCGTTGAGTGATGCGGTGATGTCTTCCATAGACAGTAGTTACCAGGTTCTTAGCCGGGTAAATGATTTTCAAAAATATGCCGGCAAGCCGCCTTTTTATACTGTTGAAATGATAGGCCTGCAAAAGAGCAGTGTATTGAACAACGGACTTTATAGTATCAGGGTGAACAGAACCATTGAGGAGGTCAGCAAAACAGATGTAATAGTCATTCCCCTGATATGCGGGGATTTTTCAAAGACTTTTGAGAAAAACGAAAACTATATCCGCTGGATACTATCGCAGTATCAAAATGGTGCTGAGATAGTGTGCTTATGTGTCGGTTCTTTTTTACTGGCATCCACAGGTCTTCTTGATGGCAGGAAATGTGCGATACACTGGGCTGCCAAAAATGAGTTTACTGCTATGTTTCCGGCTATAACAATAATTGAAGACACCATTATTACGGATGAGAACGGCATCTATACCTGTGGCGGCGGCTATTCCTACCTGAATTTACTTTTATACATTATAGAAAAACATTTGGGAAGGGATATGTCGATACTGGCTTCAAAAATGTTTGAAATTGATATCGAACGAAAAAGTCAAAATCAATTCATCATTTTTATCGGGCAAAAAAGACATGCCGACAAAGACGTACTGGCTGCCCAGGAAATGATCGAAGGAAATCCCACCAGCAATTTTACCGTTGATGAAATATGTGAGAAGATCACTATTGGCCGGCGAACGTTTGAAAGAAGATTTAAAAAATGCACCAGCAATTCCATTGCTGAATATATTCAACGGGTAAAAGTCGAATACGCGAAAAAACAACTGGAGACAGGCAGAAAGAGCATTAATGAAATAATATACGAAACAGGTTATAACGATGTAGATGCTTTTAGAAGAGTGTTTAAAAAACATACCGATTTATCACCGGTTGACTATAGAAAAAAATACAGCGCCTGGTTTAATTTCCAGTGAACCGATATTCATGTAATCACATTTGTCCAGGTTGAAATCCTCACTCCGCCCTCAACGATTTCACCGGATTAACCCGGCCCGCCTTCAAACATTGCAATCCAATCAATGAAAACGCGATAACAAAAACAAATACCCCTACAGCAAGATAGGGCAATAGATTCTGGCTAACCCGGTATGCATAGTTTTCAAGCCATTTATTGGTTGCCATATAAGCGATAGGCCATGCTATGATATTAGCGATCAGTATCAGCCAGGCATAGTCTTTTATAAATAACAATGCGATTCGTCGTATGTCCGCGCCCAGTATTTTTCGTACGGCGATCTCCTTTGTTCTTTTGATCAGCGTAAAGGAAACGATACCGAATATACCCAGGAAAACAATGATAAGATTAAGCACTGTAGCAATACTGCCCGCTTTCCGCAATTGTAGCTCCGACTGGTAAAGCGATTGGAATTTTTCATCCATAAAACTATACTCGAAGGGTGCACCCGGCGATAGCTCCTGCCATTTACTTTTAATAAGCGCCAGGGTTTGGGTGATATTGCCGGTGTTTAATTTCAATGAGAGATACCTGTAGGCGGTAGCATCTTTTACATGAAAAAATGCCAGCGGTTCGATCAGGTCCTGCAGGCTGGAATAATTAAAGTCTTTTACCACACCGGCTATTGTAAGTATCGTGCCGGAAGACGGTACGCGTACCTGCCTGTTGATAGCAGAAGTGGGAGTGAGGCCCAGTGTTTTTGCGGCAGACTCATTTAATACCAATTGCCCGGGAATATAACCTCCTGTTTGGGCAAAACAGTTACCACCAAGCAGCGTCAACCCGAATGTACGGGCATAGTTCTCATCGGCGCCCATGGATGGGATCATCACCGTCTTCGCATCCCCATTTACCAATTGCATATCGATGCTGTTAGGCGGCTTCCTGTCTGGTATTTCAAAAGATAAAGACACTGTTTTCACAGCAGCCACCTGCGATAATACATTTTTAATATGCGTCATTTTTACAACGCCGGCAGAATCCCATTGTTTTGGGAAAGCGGTAAGCACGAGTACCTGTTCTTTATTATACCCGGTGTCTTTCGAAAACACATAGGCTACCTGCCGGGATACGGTCAACGCGCTTATGAAAACAATAATAGCCAGGGTAAACTGTACGATCAGCATTGCTTTTCGTAATCCCAGGCCACCCCTTGCGGTATCGATCTTTCCTTTTACGGCATTCACGACCCTCGACGAACTCAGCACGAATGCCGGGTAAATGCCCGATATGAAACCAGTAACAAAAACAAGCGCCAATAAATAAAGAGTGGTGCCAATCCCGAACTTAAAAAAAGACTCAAGTTTTGTATTCAGTACCTGGTCGAAGACGGGCCTCAATACTTCATATAACAGCAAAGAGATCACGGCGGCAATTGCCGTCAGCAACATGGCCTCAATAATAAATTGAAGTATTAATTGCTTCCTTAATCCCCCGAATACTTTACGCAAACCGATCTCTTTTAGCCGGTACGAAGAAGTGCCGATATTTATATTCACAAAATTGATAACAGCCATCAACAGGATAAAAAAGGCAGCAAGGGAAAGGATCAGGATCATTTTTTGGGCAGCGCCATTATGTTCTTTTAAATAGTAGTCTTTTATGGGCGCTAATTCAACAGTGAGATTTTTTTGAAATGTTTCACTCGTATATTTTGCCAATGTTTGTTTAATGGGGCCGGTCAGGTCTTTTGGAGAAATGCCCGGCTGCAGCTCTACCATGCCGATCTCGTAAGCGCTTGTCCAGCCCAGCGAGGGATCACCCCCACCGTAATAACGGTTGCCTTCTGTCGGAACAAAAATATTGTAGCTCGTGTTGATAAGATTGGTGACAGAATTATAAGGAATATCTTTTAGTACGGCAGAGATCGTATAATCCTGTTTTTCTCCTTTCAATGTGGTTAGTATACTGATGGTCTTACCAATAGCATCTTCTTTGCCAAAGAGTTTTGTTGCCATGGATTCGGTTATCACTGCCGAGTTATTATCTGTAAATGGTTGTTGTTTGTTGCCATATAAAACCGGCATGCCATACATGGAAATAAAAGAGGTGTCTCCAATAGCGATATCTTCCTTAAAATGTTTATCGCCCGCAGATACTACATTTGTAACGGGGTTGTAACGATAATAATTCGCGACAAGTTTTGGGTATTCATCCCGCAGGGTTTTGGGAAGAGGTCCCAGGGTTGTATAATCCAGTCCCATTTCTTTCACCTTCCAGTTACTCTTAACGATGTACTGGTTGTCTGCATTTTTGATAAAGGAATTGACGCGGTACTGGTTTAGTACGTACACCCCAATGATCAACGAAAAAGTAATACCAATAGCAAGACAAAGGATATTAATAATGGAAAAGAACTTATGCCTTAGCAAATGTCTTACTGCAACGATGAAGTAGTTTTTTAGCATAAGAAAATTACTGGTTATAAATTGGCGCCAAAGATGTTGTCATGCCCCTGGAAAAGCGGTATAAGCTTGAGTTTTTATCACTGGCTGACAGGTAGTATTAAGGTAAGATTTTATGCGGTTCTCTGCGTGGTTTTTCCTTCAGCGGCGATTTCCCACTTGTGTATAGGGAAGAAAGAGCCAGGATAGGCGGGCAGGTGGCCGGGCATGCGACGAAACCGCAACCAGCGATTATTTGGCCGGTTTGATTTTTGAGATTGTTTGACCAACTGATTTCGTTGGCTTGTCCATGTCTTTTATAGCAAAGTCCACAGCCGCTTTTATCAGGTCCCTTACTTTTTTATTTCTATAATCTGTTGTTGTAATAACAGGTATATGCCGTATTAAATTTCCTGTTCCCGTCAACAATTTATATGGATCGCTGATCAACGTACCTTTATTAAAACCTAAATTCAAATGGTTGGTATAAATCGGGATCATACAAAACGCGTCGGATAATTTTTCTGATATGGAAAATACGGCTGTCAATGCATGGGTATGGTAGAGCAATTCATTGCTACCAGGATGTGTTTCGAGTATATAATCTCTCAGGTCTTTAAAGAGGGTGATCAGTTCTTTTTCCTTCAGTTCCAAAAGGAAAAGAAAATCAGGATGTACAGCGCGTGTTTTATTGGCCATAGTTTATTTTGCTCCGGGGTCTGATTGCATGGCGCAGATAAGATTGCCCTCTGTGTCCAACACTTTTGTGATCCATCCCACATAGGGAATGGCTGTTTTGGGCATCAATACCTGCCCTCCGTTTTTTTCTACCCGTTGAATTATTTCGTCTACATTCTCCACGGTGATCGTACACTCCAGTCCAATGATCTTCTCCTTCAGCGGGGAATATTTCCTGGACTGTAAAGCTCCGATCAGTTCTCCCTCTGCCGTCTTATCTGCTTTGATCTGTAAAAAGTCCGCGGGGCCATACGATGAAAACCCCCAATCGAACACTTCCCCATAGAAATTTTTTGCCCGCTCAATATCGTCAATATGAATGGCAAAATGCGTGAGTTTATTTTTCATTTTAATAAATTTTTCAGCGGTTTACATTTCTTTAGGTTCCGTCAGGCTGAACCAGTTGCCACAACCATCAAACATGACTGCCTCTATGCCGTAGAACTGTTCTTTAGGTTCACCTTTGAATTGAACGCCTTTTGCTTTCAGTTCTTCATATGCGGCACGGCAATCATTGGTATGCATGACTCCCGCGCCCATTATCCCTTTTTCGAGTAATACCCTGAACGCATTCCGGCTTTCTTCATCAAGTCCTTCAGGCGAAGCGGCTGATTTGATCATACTCTCATGCAATACTTCCATCAGCACAACTTCGAGGTCCGGTTGCTCAGGTGGATTAACCGTAAGCCAGCGATACCCGTTTTCCATGAGGGCATCGGTGTTTACTTTAAAACCGAGGATATTAACATAAAAATCATAAGCTTTTTCCTGGTCCAGCACAAAAAGCGTGGTGTGGGAGAATTTTGTTACCATAACATTGATTTAAAATTGAAGATAAGGGCTGCTAAAAAAAATGTCTTCTTCAATCTTGCTTTTGTTATTAAACCGGTCGGACTTCTATCAAACCTTTAGATAAAACAGGATTTTCTGATCAGGCTTTTTTTGCCGACTCCCCAAGCTTGTATTGCTCAATAAAACAATGCGGCACAAATCGTTTGGGTTGTTCTTTGGCCAGTTTCTTTTTAAGCCAGGCAATATTCCGGTAGTATTGGGGCGAATAGCCACTTTGCCTGCTGAATAATGAACTAAACGAACCGGGACTTTCAAAACCAACCATATTGCAGACATCCGTAATGCTGATACCTTCTTTTGCCAGCAATACCTTTGCTGCTTCCAGCCGGATCTGCGTTACATACTGGTGAGGAGTTTTTTTATAAATACGGGTGAAAAGGCGGTGAAAATAAAATCTTGACAAAAATGCCTGCCTCGCTATTTGATCGAGGTCAATCGGCTCATGATAATTTTTATCAATAAAGATCTTGGCCGTGGTAATACGCTGGTATATGTCAGTAGTGAGTTGCAATGAAGTTTTAAGATAAATCAAATTTCAATCAGTTGCTAATTTCATCCTTTTGTAACAAATAGTTGCTCCGGCTCGTATAGAGAGAGAACTATTGCCGGTCGTAGAAACGCGAAACTCAACAGGCAAAATAAAATAATCTTGGTTTCTTTTGTTTTTTTGCTAAAATTTGAAGCTTGAAAGCTAACTATCATCAAACAACTATGAAAAAACTCCTTCTTCCCTTTTTTGCGGCCTGTATTTGTTTTGTTGCAAAAGCTCAACTACCCAATACGCTTTCCCCGGTGGATAAGATCTATGGATTATCAAAATTCTGGCAGGAGGTGAACTATAATTTTGTTTACCTCAGCAAAGTGGACCGGAAAGCCTGGGACAGTGTTTATAGATCCCTGATCGGCTCTGTTCCTGCTACCCCCAATGATTATGTTTATTATCGCGAACTGCAACGATTTTGCGCAATGCTGAAAGATGGTCATACCAATATTTACTTCCCCCAGGGTGTAGAATCGCAGATAATGACCACCATGTTTGGCGACTACCGGTTTTTTATTGAAAATATAGATGGCAAAGCGATTATAGTGCGCACAAACGCCAGCAAAAAAGATGAGATACCGTTTGGCAGCGAAGTGGTAGAAGTAAATGGCCTCCCTACAGAAAAATATATTGCGGAAAATGTAGCGCCTTATATTTCTTCATCTACGGATTATGTACTGAAGGACATCAGCTATTCCCGTTTGCTGCAGGGGCTAACAGGACAAAGTTTTTCTATTAAAATAAAAAAACCAAAAGGAGAAGTGGTTTCTCTCAATCTGACCCATACAAGGACCGCGGAAGAAGCCGTATTTCCGGCATTTGAACCACAGAAAGAACTAATGGATCTCAAATGGTACCAGAATAACCAGGTAGCTTATGTAAGCCTGAATTCTTTTGATAATGAAAAGATCGATACCTTATTCTGGAATAAACTGCCGGAGCTTTATAAGGCAAAAGCCATGGTTATCGATCTTCGGTATAATGGTGGTGGAAGCACCACGGTCGGAACAGAGATATTAAAATACCTTACAGCAGATACCTTATTATACGGCTCAAAAAACAGGAGCCGCCTGCATATTCCATCTTTTAAGGCCTGGGGAAAATTTGCTGAAGCAAAGGACACCGCCCGTGATGAGTGGTCGAGAAAATCACTGCTTAACTATCTTGATCTGTCTTATTATGATTTTGAATATGCTCCTAAAAAGAATCTACTGAAAGAAAAACGCATCATTGTGCCTACTGTCATCCTGCTAGGCCACAATACAGCTTCAGCGGCAGAGGATTTCCTGATCTACGCCGATAATCAAAAACATATGATTAAAATGGGTGAAAATTCTTTCGGCAGTACCGGCCAGCCCTTTATGTTTGATATGCCTGGTGGGGGTTCTGCACGGATCTGCACCAAACAGGATGCTTATCCCGACGGAAGACAATTTGTTGGTTATGGCATCAAACCCGATGTTGAGGTAAAACCCACGTTGCAGGATTATTTGCAAAAGAAAGACCCTGTGCTGGAAAAAGCGCTGGAATATCTAAAGACAAAGCTGAAATAAAGTCCAGCGGGGCCGGGCCATTCTAAGTTTTGAATTGTTACAGGGAACAATATTTTTTTTCAGTGAAGATTGCCAACAGGAAGAAGCGGGTAACACTTTGGTACATTCATACAAGTCGCTATGATCTATTCATGCTATTATTGAAAACGTTAGATATGTATTGAACAAATCAAAGCGAGGTTGTTCGCGAAGCGTAGTCAGCCGGTCGATATTATTCTCTTTGTTTGTTGCAAGGAAAGAAGATATGACCAGCTATACCCCGGATCTTAATTCAGTTGATATTTTTTCCCTGTATGTATCCCCGATCGGTAACAGGATATTGTTGATGCTGACATTCCACTTTTCCCAGAATGATACCCTGGCTTTATTAATAATGAAGGAGCGGTGTATACGGGTGAATTGCTCTTTTGGTAGCCGGATCTCCATAGCAGCCAGGCTCTCGGATGCGATAATCTTACCTTCTTGGGTATGAAAAGTTATATAATCGCGTAGTGCTTCAATATATAAAATCGAATCATGGTTGATTCGTTGTATTCGGAAACCTGATTTTACAAGCAGGTAATCCGCAGCGACCCTGGGGTTATTCATTCTTTTTTTGGCCTTTTTTACCGCAGTCCTGAATCGCTCATAGGTAACAGGTTTTAGTAAATAATCAACAGCGTCTTTTTCGAAACCTTCCACGGCAAAATCCCGGAAGGCAGTTGTGAGAATGACCGCGCTGTCGTCCTTACAGAGGTCCATAAATTCCAGGCCGTTCATTTCCGGCATTTGTATATCGAGGAACACGAGGTCAATTTCTTCTTTTTGGATAACAGCGATCGCTTCATCCACTTCGGTGGTATGACAAACTAAAGTAAGCCCGGGTGTTTGTTGAATATACTTTGCTAACAAACGGGTGGCAACCGGCTCATCGTCTAAAACCAGGCAACGTAGTAGTTTACTCATTCTTCGATTTGTTTATGGAATAGATCATTTGCTGCAATTCATCGCTGAATTGCTCAATCTGGTTAAGTGCGGCGGATGGATTATTTTTTACCAGCGCTTCGATTTTTTCCAATTGATCGAGTACCTGTTCTTGGGCGAATACATGCCGGTACAAGGCCATCATGTTTTCTTTTTCCCTGATCTCCGATTCATTAGCCTGTACTTTTTTAAGATGACTATACCTGATAAAATAAAATCCAATCCCGTAAAAAGAAAGTGTAACCAGCAATTGATAGGAAGTGTCAATAAACTGGTTAAAAGATAAAGAGAATAGAAGCTGTGCTATCAATAGATGGATTAAAAACGGTAGCGCAACTGAAAGCGTAAGCTTTAATAGTATCCGTATTAAAGATGGAGATGGATAATATCGCTGAAGAATGTAGTAAGGAAAAAAGGCATGGCCCAGTCCCAGTATTCCTGTCAATAGCCAGCCCCCCGGTACTTCATTTGACGAACCCGTTTGCATAGAAAAAGAAAACCGCATGAGGATATAAAAAAGAAGATAGCCTGTTAAAAAAGGGATATATGCACCCTTTATCTTGTTGTTATACATCTACAGTCAATTTAATTTCAAATTTATTTAGTTCGTCCAGGATCAGCAATTGGTGTTCTCCGGGGTACAATAACTCCAGCCGCCTCTGTACATTACTTAGACCAATACCACTCTTATTTGTTTTTTTTGTTCCTTTGTAGTTCAGGCAACGAAAGAGAAGGGTCCGCCCGTCCGTGCTACAATAAATATCCAGTCCTCCGGTCTTTATATCGCCGTGTTTAAATGCGTTCTCTATAAATGGAATAAGCAATAAGGGCTGGATTTCTATTTTCTCCAGCGCACCCCTTGTTTCCCATCGTATCTGTAGATCCTGTTCGTAGCGCAATTGCTGCATGGATATGTACTCGCGGATATACTCCAACTCTTCCTGTACCGGTATTATCGATCGGAAATCACGATAACTGTATTTCATCAGATTTGAAAGAGATCGTATGTATACTAAGGCTTTCGGAGACTGTTCATATAACAGCCCGTAGCAATTGTTTAAGGAATTAAAAAGAAAATGAGGACTCATTTGTTCCTGTAAAAAACCGAGTTCTGTGGAACGGGCCCTGGAAAGTAGTTCTGTACTCCTGATAGTATAATATTGTGCGGCCCGCACGAAATACCAGACAATTCCAAATAACGCGGAAGAAAAAAGCAGGTAAGAGTTTTTAGTAATATAAAACTGCCAGTAAA
>CAZGSG010000046.1:0-26572 GCA_964528095.1 uncultured Terrimonas sp. | reverse complement strand
AATACAGGTTGAGGGAATGTGGTTTCTTGAAGTCTTACCTTTAGTTTTGCATTGTTTATTGCGATTTGGCTAAAGCAGCAGTCTGCCATAAGGACAAAAAACATCGCCATTATAAGGAATTTTTTTGATGACATTATTAATAATTATCATTTGCAGGGTAGGTTCCAGATACAGACTTTGATTTTGTTCCATCCACATAATCGAATAGGCAGCTATAAGTGAGTGTAGTCAGTATCGTAGAGGTAAAGCTTGCGCTTTTTTTATCGCTGCTAATAATGGGGCCTGCAACAGTTGCTCCGACAGATGCTGAAAGACAAGGAGGTGTTCCTCCTGAAACTTTATAAATATTTGAGTACACTATTGATTCCCATTTCCACTCAGCATCGGTTGTCTTTTTAAACAAAACACCGTTAAAAAATAATTTATATGTCGAACTATATCCCAACGGCCAATTCCATGTAACACTATGCCTGCTTATGATCACTGGTTTTTTGATAATATCATTCTCATCTGGCCCCGTCACAGCACCTGCGCTTGATCCGGGACTTTTGAAAGCTGTAGCATATACCGCATTAATTTGCGCAAGTGCAATAGCATTTGGTGTAGCACATACCTGCCCTACCTCACCACCACTACCCTCCCCGGCGGAAGGTGACCTTCTTCATCAATACACCTGGTATATAAATATTCATAGTTGACAGGCACGCCATTCTCGTATGTAACCCAATAATATTCGACGCAGTTTAGACTCATCGTCGTATTAGGTGTACCAGTTACTGCATTCGGTTTTTTTGAAACGTTGAAATATTGTTTCAATACGCCGTTTTCATATTGCCACCCAAACTCTTTCTGTAGGTCCAACGTGTAAAAAACCAACCTATCATTACCCGTCCGGCCAATACCCAGGTATACACTTTTTAAAATATCTTCCGAAGAATGCCCTCCTTCCTCCGAATGCTGCAGGATGTTTTTTGCAATAACTTCTCCATTTTCGTTTAATATAAGCATCAGGCTCTTTTGTGCGCCGGCACCTAACAACGAAGCTTCAAAATCTTTTTTTAAGGGAATAATAAATACCTGTTTTGTATTTAACAAGGTTAAGACGGCAATTTCACTTAAAACCATGTTTGCTCTTAAATGCTCAATTTTACGCTGTGAGTTCTCAGGAAGTGTTGACTGAAATATCCTCATCCACTCAGTTACTTTTTGTCTTGCCAGATCTTTATTTATTGTAGTAGGTTGGGTGTCCTGGTGGCTAGCATCCTTATTACAAGCTGCCAGGATAAATAGAATAGCAAAAAAAAATACTGTTTTTTTCATGGTTGCATTTTGGAAGAGAGGTGATGTATCTCAAGATCAAATGTATACTAAATGGCCTGCATTACCTTTTTCGTACAATTTTTTGAATCAGCGACTTGCGTTACTCAGTATTTAAAATTCACGCTTCCGCAAGTATATAGAAAAATACATTAATTATTTTAGGGTCATCTCGAAACCTGCCATTTTTAAGATGAGTGAGGGACCCTATAAAAGCAGCAATGGATCGTCTTTCGACGACCCATTATCTTTGCGGTAAATATAGGCTCTACATTTTAATGATCTTTTGTTTGATGAACTGTCCATCTTCTTTTTTGGCAGAAATAAAATACACTCCCGGAACAAGATGACTAATATTTATCTTTTGAATTTTTGAAGTGATGATTGTCTGCAGCACTGGCTGTCCCTGTACAATCACCATTTGTATTGTTTTTCCTATCCACCGTATTTCGTAGGAAATATCGATCGTCAGTTCATTATTGGCCGGATTGGGGTATAGTTGTGGATGCAGCCATTTAGGACCTTCTTCTGCAACCGGGATCTCTGTGATCAACGGAGTTTTAAGACCTATTGATGAAAGAATGGAATTCCGTAAGCCTCCAATTGCGAATAAACTTCTCATCCGTGTTTTCTGTCCTTCGGTGAAAAGGTTAGTACATGCATCATTGGTAAAATCCATATAGTTCATGTACATGTTTCCACTGGCTCCATTACTGCAGGAACTGCGAATACCTGTTGGGCAACCAACGGAATAAGAGCTTTGAGGGGGAGTATCTCCTACCAGGTCATCACCACAATCAGCATCACCCCAGATATGTTTTAATCCCAGCCAGTGCCCGGTTTCATGCACACCGGTTTTGCCTAGCTCATACCCTGGTTTTGCAGTAATGCCGGTCACCGTGTAATCCAACACGATGCCGTCCTTATCCGCAGGTCCGCCGGGTAAACTGGAAAAGCCTGCAACACCCCGCATATTACATACCCAGATATTTAAATAACTTTTGGCATCCCAGGCATCATCACCCATTTGCGCGGAGGATTTGACAAGATCATCCGCCTTCCATTTACTCACTGGTGTATACTTACGGATGATGCCTGTTGTTGCCCGGCCTTTTGGATCTGATATGGCTAATTGAAATTCTATTTCACAGTCCGCAGCCAATGACTTGAACGCCTGTGGGGTTTTAGCGGAGTCAGCCTGTAGTCTTCTGAAACACTCATTAAGCGCTTTTATTTGAGCAAAGATCTGTTGGTCACTGATATTTTCGCCGGCCTCATGGTAAAGAACATGCACTACCACGGGAATCTTTATGATGGATTGACTACTTCCTGGCTTTGTGCCAAAGGTTGTATTATCATTCTGCCGTTGCTGCTGTTGTTGTTGTATGAAGTTCTCTATCGCGATCGTCTTCTCTTGCAGAGAAGGATCAGCTTTTAGAATCTCCTGTTGGTACAGAACAGTTCCGCATTCACGCTGTGCAAAAAGCAGGTTAGCGGACAATGCGATCAAGATGCCTGTAATTAATAATACCCTCATAATCGAAATGCATGATAATTACATGGAAATAATACATGACCATGAGCATTCAAGTGAAATTGGGGAAACTAACAGTAAGATATAGGGATTATAGGGCGTTTCGGATATGATTTCGCAGGATACTGAACGAGATCAACAATAAGGAACTCAAATATAATAGAATAATTCAAATGCAGGTAATTTATTTTGATCGTATTTTCCCTATTCTACCAGGATAGTGATTAAAAAACGTTTAACATCATTGTTTTAAAGCCAATTCTTATTTTTGCAGAACTCAAAAAACAGGGAATTTGACCATGAAAAAAATACTGCCTATCGTTTTTCTCTTAGCAATTTACTCCTGCGGTAATAATGATAAAGGGAATGATAAAAACCCGGACGGGCCACCCAGACCCGCCGCGCCGAAAACGATCAGCTATTCTATCGTGAATACAATTCCGCATGACACGTCTTCTTTTACAGAAGGGTTCCTGGTCTATAATGGAGACTTATATGAAGGCACCGGCAATAAGGGTTTTTCTAAATTATTGAAGCTGGACCTTGCTACTGGTAAAACGGTGAAGTCGGTGGCATTAGACCCTGAATATTTCGGAGAAGGTATTACGATCCTCCGCGACACCATTTACCAACTGACCTACCAGGAAAAAACAATGTTTGTTTACACCCTGAAGGATTTCAAAAAAATAAGAACGGTGAAATACGATACGCCTGCTGAAGGCTGGGGTATGACAACAGACGGAAAAGAACTGATCGTCAGCGATGGTAGCAGCAATCTCTATTATTTCGAACCTTCTACATTCCGTTTACAAAGAACGCAGTCGATAACAGAAGCTGGCGGTCTGGCGTTCAATATCAATGAGCTGGAATATATTGACGGTTATATTTATGCAAATCAATGGCAGGCACCCTATATTTTTAAAATAGATCCGGCTACAGGAATTATTGTAGCTAAAGCAGATCTTACAGACCTCACAAATCGTATCAAGGCAAAGTACCCCTATGCAGATTTCCTCAATGGCATTGCGTATGACGCGGCTACAAAAAAGATCTATATCACAGGTAAAAAATGGCCGGAGATGTACGAAGTGCAGTTTGGTAATTAACGGCTCACCTGGAGATGATGTAAATGACCGAACTGCATTTTTTTGTATCCCCCATTGTTTTAAGATTAGATCTCAGGCCATTCCAGGCGGCAGCCAGCCAATTGGTCTTGCCATTTTTATATTTACTGCTTAATAGCGAAATATAAAAACTGTCGTACCACATCGGCTTATACTCCCTGAGCCTTAGTCCATTCTTTTCCATCAATACCTTAATCGACTTTGGAGAAAAATGGTATAGATGTCTTGGCACATCATACGCGGCCCAGTATCGCTCGTAAATCTCGGCGTCCAGGGATGTATGATTGGGTACAGCAATAAAAAGACGTCCATTCTCTTTTAATAAATTCTTTAATTGCTGCACATAGGTATGTAATTCATGTACATGTTCCAGCACATGCCATAATGTGATCGCATCAAAATAAGCAGCCGGAAGCTGATAGAATTGATCTATATCACCGAGTTGAAGTGCATAAAGCTCCTGTGCTATTTTCCGGGCACCTGGATCTGGCTCTAACCCGTTTACTTCCCAGCCAGCCTGTTTCATCTCGTTCACGAAAGAACCAATCCCGCTTCCTACATCAAGCAGGCTGCCTTTTTGCAGGCCGGTATTTTTTTGGATCAGTTTTCTTTTATTGACCAGGGTTCGTTTACGGGCAAACTGGTACAGGCGATTGATAATCCCCTTTGAGGTATTGGTATGAGAAATATACTCTTCAGACTTATAATAGGGATCGATGGACGCCGCGTCGGGCACATCCTGCGTAAACCGGAGATCGCATGACCCACAGGCGGCAATGGCAAATGTTTCTCCACTTGCTGTGTAATCGACGGCTTGAAGGACAATTTTAATATCCGCCGATCCGCAGACCGGGCACTGTATATAATGAACACGACCCATATTAATAAACTATTGCTGTAGCAGGCAAAATAAGATCAAAATAGGAATAATAGCGAAGAAAATTATTGAAGTAACTGGTATGTACTTGTTTGCCTGGCGGCATCTATTTTTTGCTGATTACCTGCAGAGGAGGCTTTCATTCCCTGCTGAGAAAAATAAATCCCAGAAAATAAAAGTAATACGAGTGCAAGGATCATTGCGGCAATCCACCAGGTCGATTTTTTTTCCTTGCCGGGATTCAGCAGTTCCTTCATCTCAACAGAGGTCTTTTGATCCTCTCCCACCCTCACCATATGTTCGGCCTGTTCACGCAAGATCTTGATCGCCGGTACGGGCAGATCGGTGGTAAAAGATTTTATAGCAGATTCAAAACGTATCTCACCTGCAAGTCCCTTGCTCAATATGCCTACGTTTGCCCAATTGAGTTTATTACCGGCCAGTACTTCATTTTTTGCTTCTGCTACAAAAGCATTAAAATAGTTGACCGTATCGGACTCTGTCCTGTTTAATGCAAGGGCCAGCCAGTTAAAGAATTTTGCAGATGGAGAAGCATTCCCATGATGCAGTACTATTGAATACGAGGATGGATGAACGATCCGTGCTGCATGATCAAACTCTGCCGGCTTACGTTCCAGTTGGAATGTGCCGATGCCTGGCAGGTTCAATTTTTTATGAAAAACAAGATACTGATAGAGTTCCCCGTACATTAATGATTTTTTTGATCGAATGTAAAGATAATGCCGCCAACGAAATTAAAACCATAAACGGGATATTGGTTCCAGCGCTGGTATTCTTTGTTCATGATATTATTGAACTGCGTCCAAAGGTTCAGGTTTTTGGTGATCTTGAACTCCAGCCCTGCATTCAGATCGAAAGCGCCATCCTGCTTGCCCGCGCTATTATCGTTTTTCAGGAACCGGGGACCATTCCAGGCAAACAGGTCTGCTTTCAACCAAAGATCTTTGATCACCTGTAAGCGCATGGCAGCCGTTAACTCAAGAGGTATAAGACCCCATGCTTTTTCGTTGAACTTAGGACTGTACTGGTTAAAGCTTACACCGGTGATAAGAGAGAATTTCTCTTCTATAGTATAACCCAGTTCGCCACTCAGCGTCAGGATATTCAATCGTTCTTCATTCACTACCTGGAAAGACTTTCTATCACTCCCTGCTGTAGAATCATTGATAAACAACGGTTGATTATTTACCTTGTTGAAGCCCACTTTCGCACTATACGTAAAATGATCATCGACGGAACCCTTGAAGCCTGCATAACGTTCTTCAATCCAGCTGTTCTTTAAAGTTGCAGGCATCCAGAGCCAGGGGTTCTGCGAAGCCAGGTACTGATAAGTTGTTTTGCGGATATAACCTGTCCATCCTGCCTGGAAAGTGAATCGCTGGTCATCTGTTCCCACTTCTCCGAGGATATTGGGAAACATCTTAAAAGTAGAATTATCCCAAGAAGGGCGAATACCACCCTGTAATATTAAATTGGGGCTTCTGTATACAACTGAAGGGGAGATATACCATATTGTATTATTAATAGCGGACTTCCCTTTTGGCGAAAGACGGGTCAAATCAAATGTCACACCCAGTTTAACCGCAAAATCCTGTCCAAGGGTTTTTTCCAATGGAAGATTTACAACAGTATTACTTTCATTGTTCTTCAGGTTATCGCTAAACACATCGATCCTGATCTCGGGCGCATAGGTTATTCCGTAAGCCGTCTTATTAATATTATGTACGCCTACTCTTGCCGAATAAGTCTGAAAAGCCACACGTATTGAATCATCAGGGAACGCAAGTGTAGCAGGTTCAAATCCGTACTTATAGGTCTTGTCACTTTTCATGCCCAGGCTGGCATTCCATTCCATATTTTGCGCTGTTTTATAAAACCCGCTTAGTTTCACCTGTGTATTGGTAAAGTCCTGGAAATCCCTTTTGCCCTGTGACGATACATGCTTTGCATAGATATTACCGCCGGCAGTAGTACCATCACCAAATGAAAACCCTGCCTGTACATAGGGAGTTTTAAGACTACCGAACCCCGCTTTTATATAATTACTGTTGTCAAATTTTGTAAGCGAATCTATCTGCAATGCCAGCGGCTTCAATGAGCCTGGCTGATAGGCAAATAATAAATTGGGATTGGGGATAATATATTGCAAACGGGGTTTTGCCGTATCAGCAGAAGGCGGTGTAGCATTGAAGTCTATTTTACCAATGGGCTTCAATGTTGGTTTGAATGCAGAAGTAATATCCACGCTCTTTTTAGTAGTATCCTTTTGCGCTAGAGCGGAAATACTGATCACTGCCAGCAAACAAGTCAGTGATATTATTTTCTTTACCTGGATCATCGTGTTCATTTAATATTTTAATTCCGGGCGGCCCGGCTAAACATGCTTAATTACCTATTTTACTATTCTTACTTTCTGCATTGGCAGCCTGGGTAAGTTTAGTCTGTGCTTCCGCTTTTAGAACGGGATCAATGGTATTATCTACCACGCTCTGGAACGTGGCTTTTGCATTGAAATAATCTCTCTGGTTGAAATATACATCACCGAGAAGGATATATGATTTGGTGACCCAAAAATCATAGGACCCTGATTTATTGATCGTTTCAAAAGCCGCTTTTTCTGCGTCTTCCAGTTTATTCAGTGCCAACCAGCATACTGCTATCTCATAGCGGGCCTCGGCGGCCAAAGCGGCTTTATTCAATTGCACTACGGTTTTAAAATTAGCCAGGGCCTGATCATATTGTCCACCGACAGAATATGCTTTTGCAATAGCCATATTGGCGAGAGCCTTATCATCATTGCTTGCGCCTTTTACTGAAACTAATTCCTTTGCATTCGCAGCTGCATCAGTCCATTTCTGCAACTGGTATTGACTACGGAGCAGTCCCCGCATTGCTTCCAGCTTATTGTCCTGCGTAGAAGCTTCCTGTTTCAACTGGATGTAATAGGTCTCTGCTTTTGTGTAGTTCTTTATTTCAAAGAAATTGATCCGGGCAGCATTGAGGATCGCTCTTTCTGCATAGCGGTTAGGTGCATTAGCTGCAACAGGTTCATAACCACTCAACGCATTATTCCAGTCCTTTTTACTATTATAGATCTCGGCTTTATTGAAATTTGCGTCAATCGCATATGCTCCTGCGGGGAATTTTTGCAGGTAATTAAGGAATGCAGTAAGTGCAGCCGATCTATTTCCATTGGCGTACTGTGTTTCTGCGGCTGAATAAGTCAGGGAATCTTCCGTATTTACGCTGATATGTTTACCTGCCTGGCGCATAAATGCTGCGTATTCATCCGGCTTACCATCTTCTACATAGATCACGCGTACATTGGACAGTGCATCATCGGCTTCTGTTGAATTGGGATACTGGGCAAGTAACGTGCGGTATTGTTTGAGCGCTTCTGCATTATTATTCAGATTATAATAGGCTGTACCAAGTTTCAGGTAAGCTTCCGGTTTATAACTTGCATCCCCCCCTTTGATCACATTGTTCAGAAAAGGTATCGCTTCATTGAATTTCTCGTCCGACATATAGGTATTGGCCACTTCCATATTAGCATCAGTAACCAATGTAGAGGAAGGGAATTTCCGGTTCATGGTACTTAAAAGAGCTATCTTATCTTTTGAACTTCTGATACCCGCGATCATTGCATTCTGATAAGTTGCATAATCTTCATCCGGCCAGGACAAACGAATAACATTATCATACATTGATTTAGCTTTCGTATAATTTTTCTCCATGAAATAACAGTCAGCCGTGCGGATATATGCATCCTGTGTAAGCTCATCCGTATTCAGGGCTGGTGTTTTTGCAAGCGGTTCAAAAAAACCGAGGGCGGCCGCATAATTTTCCTTTTCCAGGTAACAATATCCCAGGTTATATTTAGCATTCGAGGGGTTAGCTTCCCCGCTGACCGGGGAACCCGCACTTACATATGCATTGTAGTATTTGATCGCATTGTCGAGGTTATTATTGCGGTAAGCGATCTCCCCTTTCCAGAAATTTACCAACCCCAGCACTGATCCGTTATTGGGATCTTTCAGGGCTTTATCCAGCAATGCGTCTGCTTCTGTAAGTTTACCATCGTTGATAAACTCTGTAGCTCGTCCATAGAGTATCCTGGGGTATAGTCTTTTTGCATTGGGTGTCGGGTTGCTCATCCCATCCAGTAAGGCAAGTGCTTCCCGGTAATTATTGGTATTGGTCAATACGGCAACAAGCAGGTCTTTTGCCTCATTATTATAGGTTGAATTGGGGTAATCGTTGAGAAAGGCCTTTAACCCGTTCAACGCTTCATCCTGGTAACCCAGTTCATAAGACAGTTTTGCATACTGGAATTTAGATATCTCCTGCTGCCGTTTGTCACTACTGTTTGCTGCGCAGAAAAGAAACGCATTTCTTGCATTGGTTTTCTGGCCGGTCTTCAAATAGGCATCTCCCAGCAGATACATGGCGCTCTGGCTGAGGGAATCTTCTTTACCGCTAAGCTGTTTAAATCCCTCGATCGCTTTAGGCAGGTTGTTGGCCTGGTAATAAGAATAAGACAATTCATAGAGATCTTCACGACGTACTTTATCTGATCGCTTTACATAATCTTCCAAAAAAGGCAATGCTTTCTCATACTCTTTTCTTTCAAAATAAGAGTGCCCGATCATCTGTTTCATTTCGAGATCATAATATTGCGAATTACCTGCTTTGATCTTTTTCTCGGCATAACTCAGGGCCTCATCTTTTTTACCCTGTATATAATATATCTGGGCAATATAATAAGGTACCACCGTTGCATAGGCGGGTTCATTCTCTACTATCTTGAAGCTTTGCAGGGCTTCATTGTACTGTTTATCGCGAAAAGAAAGAAATCCATAGTAATAATTCGCATCCAGGTAATTGGGATCATCGCGCATGGAGCGAATGGTATTGAAAAGAGGTTTGGCTTTTGCAAACTGTTGCAAGGTGAAATAAGAATACCCCTGGTGAAATTTCATCTCGGCAATTTCCTTATTACTAAGATTGTCGATGCTGGCGTGTTCATAATACTCAACCGCTTTAGTAAAGTTTTTTTGCCGGAAATAGTATTCGCCCAGGTGAAAATTCATCATCTGTACGCGGGCCATATTTTTCTCCAGGTCAATAAAATCGACAGCCTGTTCCTCAGCCCTTGTCTCGTTTTGCTTTAATGCGCACACCGTTGTATAATAGCTGATCTCCTGTGTAACAACAGGATTATTGACTCTGTCCGTTTCGCGGACGGATCGCTGTAATTCTTTTAATAAGGGATAAGCAAGGCTATATTTTTCCTTTTGAAAATATTCCTTGGCTTCTTTGAACTTTTCCTGCGGATCGGAATAATAACGCGTTTGCTGTGAGAATCCGGCCAAACCCGAGAGTATGGCTACTATCAATAATGATTGCTTCATGCCGTATATCCTTTAAAACCTGTGATCTTATAAAAACCGTTGGAAAGTAAACGCTGCGAATATTCAAATTATTTCAAGTCTTGCCAAACATCATTCCAAACAGGTGTGGATAAGTTCAATTATACGAGATGTTTAACATTTTATTCATTGTTATGTTATACAAAGCTTAACAGATGGAGCAGTTTTATTAATTTTGACCTAACCCTAAAACTCTGAAATAGTATGAAAAGATTATTGAGCACCAGATATTCGGATAATGCATTTTCGTTCGCCGTCTTTTTGTTGCGGATCGCCGCCGGCGGTATGATGATACCCCATGGTTATCAGAAACTACAAAATTTTGGTAAGTATTCCGCCAAATTCACCGATCCATTTCATATCGGATCCACGCTTTCCCTGTCACTCGTGATTTTTGCGGAGTTCTTTTGCGCCATATTGATTGTATTGGGACTATTTACCCGGCTGGCAGCTATACCCCTGATCATTGCCATGAGCGTGGCGGTTTTTATTGCGCATAAAGGCGACATATTTGGCGATGGTGAGCTACCAGCCCTGTTCCTGGCTGTTTTTGTCGCCCTGCTTTTCGTAGGTGCCGGTAAACTGAGCATGGATAGGTTCATTGGCAAATAGTTATTATCTTACCCGGCATGAAAAGATTGCATCTCATTGAAATCAGTATTCTGGTGATCATACTCATATTCGGGTATCAATTTATCGAATCACTGATTACAAGCTTTGTTTCGCTTGCATATCTATTCAAAGGCCGGTACCAGGATATGTCTTTTATTATCGACTACTTAATCTATGCAGGCATTTATTTGGGAATAGCGATCCTGATTTTGAAGAATGGGCGCTTAATTGCGGCATATATCGATAAACAATGGCAACCCGCGCAAGGTGATGAGGATTCGACCAAAACAATTGGTGTCAGCGTGCATAAAGAAGAATTGCTTTTTATTATTCTTGTTGCCTATTGCCTGATCACTATTATTTCACAACTGCCAAACTCCTTGATTGGCATATATAATTACTTTAAAAGGGAAAGTGGTGGTTACAGGGATAATGTATTTAGTTCACGTGAGGAGATCGACTTCAGAACCGCTGCCCTAAAACTTGTATTCAGTACGATTACCTTATTTTATGCGAAAGCAATAAGCCGCCTGCTCAGTCGTACTATAGCTGGCAAAGAACTGGTAATTGAAACTTCTCCCAACAATTGAGCTATGTTTGAAACAGAAACACAAATACGTGTGCGTTATGCAGAAACTGACCAGATGGGGGTTGTATACCACAGCAATTACTTCCCTTATTTTGAGTCAGCGCGGGCTGAAGCCATCCGCACACTCGGGTTTACTTACGCGGATATGGAGAAAATGGGCATTATTATGCCGGTTATAGAAGTGCAATGCAAGTACCTTCGACCTGCACTCTATGATGACCTGCTGACTGTAAAAGTGATCCTGAGAGAACTGCCGGTCCATCATAAAATAGAATTCTATCACGAGGTATTCAATGAAAAAAAGGAATTGCTTGCAAACGGACGGATCATTTTGTATTTTATGGAATCAAAAACAATGAAAAGAGCAGTAATGCCTGCAGCTCTGCTGGAAAAATTACAACCTTATTTCAACTGATAATACATGGACAGCCCGATACCCCAGCCCGATAAATTTGAAC
Source organism: uncultured Terrimonas sp. (assembly GCA_964528095.1). Lineage (GTDB taxonomy): Bacteria > Bacteroidota > Bacteroidia > Chitinophagales > Chitinophagaceae > CAZGSG01. Next base: position 14,608 of record CAZGSG010000046.1, on the reverse strand, counting down.
AAAACGAAGCCTTACCCATTATTGAGGGGCCTGCTATCCTGTATCCTCCTAAATTCGAGAAAAAGGAGCCGGCCGGCAATGTTTGGATCAAATCCTTTGTAAGCCTTGCTTTTTACCTGATATTGGGTTATTACATATTCCCAAGCTATAAGATGTTGCTGGTCATTACAGCGATCGTGATAATTCATGAAATGGGGCATTTCCTTGCCATGAAACTGTATAACTATAGTGAACTGGGTATCTTTTTTATTCCGCTGCTTGGCGCTTATGTGTCTGGAACAAAAAGGGAAGTATCACAAACCCAATCAGCTGTTATATTGCTTGCGGGGCCGCTTCCAGGCATTATCATTGGTGTTATTCTTTTCCTGATCGATAATACCGGTATCGGGTTTTATCCATTTGACATCTCGCTTTCCACCATCGCTTCTTTATTCGTAGTACTTAATCTTATCAACCTGCTTCCTGTATACCCGTTAGACGGTGGACAATTGCTAAACCGCGTTTTTTTGGACGAAGAAGGGATTATCAGTAAGATCTTTGTTTTTGTGTCGGCCGGGTTAATGTGTTGGGTAGCTTTTAAACTGGCTAGCACAGGTGGCATTGTGTATTATGTACTGCTGGCTTTTCCTGTCATGTTGCTGTTAAGACTAAGAGGCGATTCACAATTTAGTTCAGTAGATAAACGGATTGAACAGGAAGATATAAATGCAGACACTTCTTATGAGGAATTAAAGGACGAAGATTATTGGAAAATACGTACCGTGCTGATCCAGGAGCATCCCTCTTACCGCGATATTCCTACCGGTCCTCCTTATGAGTATAGCCCAAAGGAAGAAAAGATCATGACCACTATCCAAAGCCTCTTGCACCGGCACCTGATACAGGACATGTCTATCGCAGGCAAGATCTTTATTCTGGCGATTTGCGTAATGGCATTTATAACTCCCTGGTTACTGAAGATGGAAATTCCTTTTTTTAGTCATTTATTTTAGTACCGCTCCGGTATCATTTCTCTCTAGACTATTTTCAATTTATAGCTGAAGAGGTCTATTAAAATCACTTCAGGTTGTCCAGTACTTTATACATCTTGTTTACCAATGAAGAAGCCGGGCCGTTGTAATTATTTACCAGAAAAGAAAATATATACTCGTTGCCATCTTTTGCTTTCTGGTAACCGCAAAACCCTTTTGCACCGCTAATGGTGCCGCTTTTCATTTTCATTCCATTGTATTCAGGAAGCGCTTCATAGAAGGACGGATACCAATCCCTTGTTCTTGCGAATTTTAATACCTCTACCTGTACATGCGTGGTAACACGGTTTAGCGGGGAAAGACCTGAACCATCCCGGATATTTAATTCATCCTCATCTATACCTTTTTCCTTCCAGAAATTCCTGAGCGTTTTCACACCGGTCGCAGTTGCCCCCTCTCCTTCTTTTAAAAATGCCATTGTTTTTAACAATGCCTCTCCATAAAGATTAATACTTTTTTTATTGAACCAATAGATGATGGAGTCAAGAGGGGGAGAAATCTCCGTATGAATGATCTTTACAGAATCTGATGCCTGTTTGCCTAAAGAAATAAAAGCAACGGCATACGACTGTTTAAAATGATCTTTTGCCAGTTCGGTCAGTCTTGCTTTAAACTCTTCCGAAGGACGCAGGATAGTTCCTGAGATCTTAAACCGTTCTTCATTTACAGGAATTGTACCTCTTATCACCGGTTGTATAGAAGCCGCCGGTAGATAGATATATGCATTGTCTCCCGAACCGGCAGCAGCCGAGCTAAGTTTCGAGACAGGCTTCATCGAATACAAAAGTGGTTCAGTCGCTACAATACTTACACTGTCGCCGATAGTTTTACCAGACTTTAAGAAGACATCAAACTGGTTTTCCCGCCAGTTCAGCTGGCAGGCCCCGGCTCCATAATAATTTCCGATATCCTGCCAGATCCATCCATCCGGAATTTGTTCATAATCCCAGCCACGGTCATTCACCAGGATATTCGTTATGTTTTTAACCCCGGTTTTTTTTATTGCCTGCGATACACGACCAAGCACATTGTTTTCCCTGGTAGATTCCCATCGCCAGCTACCGAGTGTAGGATCGCCGGAGGGATTGATGTATAAAAACTGTTGCCTTTTTTTAACAGACAACCCAAATTCCGTTTTGTACCTAAAATCCTTCCCCAGCAATTCAAAGGCCGTTACGGTTGTGATCACTTTTTGGGTAGAAGCTGGAGCCAGTCCGATCTGGGAGTTTTTATCAAATACGATCTGTCCTGTTTTTGCATTGATCACATACAATGAACTGGTTGCATGTTTGAGTTGCGGATCATTTTCAAACTGCTGAAAATTCACCTGCAATGACCTGGTGATATCCTGTGCCTGTGTGTAGTATGCAAACAATATTAAAACTCCAGAAAAAAGAAATTTTTTCATTTACCGGTTATTTACGCTAAAATAAAAAAGAATTGAATCCTATCTGTAGAAGATGAAGTTAAAGAACCAGAACCAGGCAGAATTATATTTCCCCGTATATAATCTTTGGCTAATCTTATTGTGAACTATTTTGAATCACGGATATTTGCTAATAATTTCTTCTATGGCTTCCACCTCCATCAACGCGTCGATCATTACCATTGGTGATGAACTACTCATTGGTCAGACGATTGACACCAACAGCGCTTTTATTGGCCAGGAGTTGAATAAGATCGGTGTCTGGGTAAAAAGACGGGTAGCTGTTGGCGATGTATACGATGATATCTGGCAGGCGCTTGATGAAGAGCGTAAACACTCCAGCATCATTATTATCACTGGTGGGCTCGGGCCAACTGCTGATGATATAACCAAGCCCCTGCTATGCAATTATTTTGGAGGAAAATTAGTGGTAGATGAAAATGTGCTTGCGCATGTTAAACACCTGTTCGAAAAGGTATATCGCCGCACCGGTCCCATACTGGAAAGAAATCTGAAACAAGCCGAGGTGCCGGATGTATGTACCGTCATGCATAATGCACGCGGCTCTGCGCCAGGTATGTGGTTTGATAGTTCAACTATTAAAACAAATCCTGCTGACACCAATAATTCAAAAACAATCTTTATATCCCTGCCCGGTGTGCCGCATGAAATGAAAGGACTGATCATAAATGAAGTTATTCCCCGGCTATTGAAGGAATTCATTATGCCTGCTATTGTTCATCGCACAGCTTTTACAGCGGGACAGGGTGAATCAATGATCGCCGAATTGTTACTGGATTTTGAGCAGTCATTACCCGCACATATAAAACTGGCCTATCTGCCAAACTATGGCATGGTCAAATTGCGTCTCACCGCACAGGGAAGTGATAAGGCCGGTGTAGAAAAAGAAATAGCTCCTTATTTTGAACAGTTACAGCAATTGGTGAAACAATACCTTGTATCGAATGAAGACGAGGGTTTGGAAGTAGTGATCGGCAAGGTACTACGGGCCCGCAATCAAACAATGGGCACAGCGGAAAGTTGTACAGGTGGATATATCGCCCACCTGATCACCAGTGTTGCAGGATCTTCAGCTTATTACAAAGGAAGTATTGTCAGTTACGCCAATGAGATAAAAGAAACCCTGCTACAGGTAAAACAAACCACCCTGCGCAATCACGGGGCAGTAAGCGAAGAAACGGTAAAGGAAATGGTCAGCGGTGCGTTAGAAAAACTACAGGTAGACTATGCAGTGGCTACCTCCGGAATAATGGGCCCCGATGGCGGCAGTGTAGAAAAACCTGTGGGAACGGTATGGATCGCCGTGGGCAATATAAAGGAGATACAGACCCTGCAATTGAACCTCCGGTTTGACCGGCAGCGAAATATCAGTATCACCGCAAATAATGCGTTGAATTTCCTGCGTAAGTTCATTTTGACTAACACTTGATCGCCTTATTATTACCAATTCATTACCTTTGGCCGGTTAAAAATGGTCTCATGCCTGTTCCACTTGTGAAAAAGAGCCAGTGATATTCCAGGGAGTAAATTTGTGACAGCTTTGACCAGCCAATTAAATAAAAAAATCTTATGGCTATAGTTGATTTGATAATGCCGAAACTAGGAGAAAGTATCATGGAGGCGACCATCCTGAAATGGCATAAACAACCTGGTGATGCAGTAAAAATGGATGAAACGATCCTGGAAATAGCGACGGATAAGGTAGATAGTGAAGTTCCCAGTACCGCGGAAGGCGTGATCGAAGAATTGTTATACAATGTAAATGATGTAGTGCCTATCGGACAGGTCATTGCTAAAATAAAGACAGGTGCGGGAGAATCCGCTGCCGCGCCGGCAAATACACCCGTCAGGCCTGCCGCAATAAAGGAAGAAATACCCACGGAAGACGCCGTAGTGGTTCAGCCCCTGACAGTTTCCAGGCCCCAGGTGTCTGGCGGCGCCATCAACCGGTTCTATTCCCCTTTAGTACTGAATATCGCTGCAAGCGAGGGCGTGAGTATGACTGAACTGGAAAACATCCCAGGCACCGGAAATGAAGGCCGGGTAACCAAAAAAGATATTCTCCAGTTTGTAAGTGAAAAAAAACAGGGCCGTACCAGTGTTGCTTCGGCGCGGGTATCGAACCAGCAGGAAGTCACTGTTATTAAAGAACAGGCGCAGCAACATACAACTCAGCACCAGCAGAGTCCAACTACTTATTCCGGCAATGTAGAGATCATTGAAATGGACCGTATGCGCAAACTTATCGCCGAGCATATGGTGAGAAGTAAACATACCAGTCCGCACGTTACCAGTTTTACTGAAGCCGATGTTACCAATCTCGTAATGTGGAGGGATAAAGTAAAAAAAGATTTTGAGAAACGAGAAGGCACCAAGATCACTTTTACACCGCTTTTTATAGAGGCAATCGTAAAATGCATCAAAAAATTCCCGCTGATCAATAGTTCGCTTGACGGTGATAGGATCATTGTAAAAAAAGACATCAATATCGGCATGGCCACGGCATTGCCTACGGGCAACCTGATCGTACCGGTTATAAAGAATGCTGATCAATTAAACCTGGTAGGTCTTTCCAAACAGGTAAATGGTCTTGCTGATAACGCCCGCAATAGCCGTCGGAAAGCAGTTGAAACCCGGGGGGGTACCTTTACATCAAATAATGTAGGCACATTTGGCAGCCTGTTGGGAACGCCGATAATAAATCGGCCACAGGTGGCGATTCTTGCCGTGGGAGCCATCAAAAAAAGACCGGTAGTGGTTGAGTCGGCTCTGGGCGACAGTATTGCTATCCGCCACATGATGTATCTCAGCATGAGCTATGATCACCGGGTGGTAGATGGTAGTCTTGGCGCTACCTTCCTGACTGCTGTAGCGAAAGAACTGGAAAATTTCGACGCTGACAGGGACTTTTAAACGGCAATAGCCCAGGTATGGCATCTGCTGGTAAGTCTATTTAAAAAAACAAGAGAATTTAGAGATTTTAAGTTTCAGCAGCCTGAAACTTAAAATCTTTGTCGTTCCCTACCTTAATTTTGCGGCATGAAATTTTTTTTGAAAGCAATGCTGTTGCTGATCCCCTTTTTTTCATTTTCGCAAAATAAGAATTTAGGCACCTGGACTACGATCAACACAAAGGTGAATCTGAATAATAAATGGACTGTGTGGAATGAACTCCAGCTCCGGAGCCAGCTTTTTTATGACAATCCTTATTATTATGAAGTAAAGGGCGGAGTGGCTTATTCAATCAATAAAAATTTTACAGTCCTGGTTGGCGTAGGCAAGTATCTTACTTATTCCGATGATGGCGATTTCAAAAAGCCGCTGGCAAATAATGAAACCCGCAACTGGCAACAACTTACTATCAGCCATTACCTGGAGCGGATAAGATTCGAACATCGTTACCGGGTTGAGCAAAGATGGCAAACGACGGGCTATCGCAACCGTTTTCGTTACAGGTTCAATATGGACGTCCCGCTTAACAATACTAAGCTGACCCCAAAAACATTTTACATTTCCGTATTCGATGAGATATTTCTTACCAATAAAGAACCTTTTTTCCAAAGGAACCGCCTGTTTGGAGGATTAGGATATAAGCTAAATAAAAATATCGTACTGGTATCCGGTTTACTGCACCAGTTTGACTACGTGCCTGGAAAAAAAACAAGCAAGGATTTTCTTCAGCTTAGTTGTTTTATTGAGTTAAACCTGAAATACTCATCGGGGGATAAGATTCCTGGGTCAGTCGACTAAATTAATTCAAAAGTCAAAATTAAAAATTCAAAAATATACTCCGATATATGGGGTTTGTTTTTGCATTTTGAATTTGAATTAGCGGCGTGATTTAATTATTTACTATTTAACAATAAAGAATTTGCTCCACTCCATTGTTTTATTGAGTTAAAACTGAAATATTCATCAGGGAACATGATTCCGAACCAGGTTGACTAACCTTTTCAAATTCAAAAAACAGTCTCCGGTTATTGGAGTATATTTTTGAATTTTTAATTTTGACTTTTGACTTTCAATCATTTGCCATACACGGTCCTGGAGAAAACATACCGGTTTCCTTTTCGTTTAATAATAAAAAGATTGTTGTATTCGGTCTCCGGTAAATCACCTGGTACGACTTTCTTACCTGTAAGTTTATTCGCCAGATCATCGACTGTATTGGAATGCCCGGCTATCAATACATTGCCTTTCCGAATGCTTTTTAGCCGATCAATGAAAAGATTCATCGAATCCATACTTGCCGCGTATAATTGAATGGGGACAGCTTCCGCTTCGCTAACAGGTTTTACAGTATTGATCGTTCTTTTATAATTAGTGCTAAAAACAGCGCGGATCTTTTTTTTCTTCAACACATCTTTTAATGCAAGCGCCCTGTTCAGTCCTGCTTCCGACAATGGCGGATCGCTTGCTTCTGTACGTGACATGCTTGCGGTAGGTGCTTGCTTTTCTCCATGACGAACAATATAAAAAGTCTGGCTGCAGGAAGTAAAAGCAATAATAAATAAGAACAATAAATATTTCATGCAATTTATTTTTAACAAATCAAAATTAAACTCCTATTTTTTCTTCCGGTCTTTGTTGTAAATTAGTGAATACACCCGATTATGAAACAATTATCTGAAACATGGTTCGCTGAAGGATATATTGATTTCGAATTGAAAAAATATACCCTTCTTGCCTATTTACAGGAGATCAGTAGTCACTTTACCGAAAACAGGCTGTACCCCCAGCTCTCCGACCTGATCTTTCATTATAATAATATTATTGCTTTCCGGGAAAACAAAAAGCATCTCCAGGACCATTTCCCTAAGAAGCTTACCGGCATTCAACTTGAAAAGCTCCAGTTACTGTATGAACAAATGATCCAGGATGACGAGCTCATGCAGGAACTGGAAAGTATCATTCACTTTTCCGCGGAAAAAATGAAAAAGGCCATTCACAATGGTACGGAGATCTATGAATTTGTAGAAGAAAAGATCAGCATTACCCCGGTAGGAATTATGCCGCTCGATAGTAAAGAAGGTTATTTTTTCTTAAGCAGCGGTGATACAAAAAACACCAGGATTTATCATTATTCGCTTTCCATTTTTGAAAAGCATGATGAAAAATACCGGAGCATCAAAACATCTTTCATAGAGAACAGACAACGAAGCATTGCCTTCACCTATGAGCATATCAAATCAGATCTTATTCGCAGCAGGGCAGCTCTACCGGTCCCGGCAGTTTATTCCATTGAGACCAATTTCTCATTTCCCGTGGATGAAACACTTTTACCTGTCGCAAAAAGATGCCTGGTAAAGTTGATTACAGCACAGGCGGCTTAATAATCAGGGGACCGGAGGTAAGATGTTAGATATTGGATATTGGATATTGGATGCTGGATGTTCGATGTCTGATCAGTTGAATTCAATACCTTAACGATACTTCCAGCTTTCAGTATCAAATATCGAATATCCACTATCCAGAATCACTTCTTTTAGTCCACCAGTTCCAATCCCCAATCCTTCCCCTTCCTCACAGCAGGCACTCCTTCCGTGATCCATCTGGCAGGTTTTGCGCCTTTGAGCAGCCAGTCAAAGTATTGTTGCTCTCGGATCTGGATGTCTTTCCTGTTTTTGCGGTCGATAAGATTGTGGGCTTCACCATTGTAGTTGAGCATCCACACCTTTTTACCCAATCTTCTCATCCCGGTGAATAATTCGATGCCCTGGTACCATGGCACTGCTCCATCCGCATCATTTGACATGATGACAAGCGGTGTTTTTACTTTCGGCAAATGAAAAAGCGGGGAGTTTTCGATATACAATTCCGGCTTTTCCCAAAGTGTAGCACCAATCCGGCTTTGCGTCTTTTCATATTGAAACTGCCTGTTCACGCCACCTTCCCAACGAATGCCTCCATAGGCACTGGTCATATTTGCTACAGGCGCGCCTGCCCAGGCTGCTTTATAGATATCGGTCATAGTGATCAATTGGGCGACCTGGATACCTCCCCAGCTCTGACCCTGGATGCCGATGTTCTTCGCATCCACCCATTTATTTTTTGAAAGATCGAGGGTAGCTCCCACTACATAATCGTACGCACTTTTGGCGGGGTGACCGGTTGTGTAACGAATATCCGGTGTAAACACAAGATATCCCCTGCTTACATAAAATGGGATATTGAGCCTGCTTGGAGTGGGCGCCGGATCAATATAATCGTATAAACTATTAGACAGCGTTTCATAGAAATACAGGATCAACGGGTATTTTTTTGCGGGATTAAAATCCTCCGGTTTATATAGAATGCCTTCTGCGGCTTTACCATTCAGGGCCTTCCATTTATACAATTCCGCAGTACCCCAGTTATAGTTCTTTTGCTGCAGGTTGATATTGCTCAATTGCACATCATTGTTCAGTCCATTGCTTACAAAAAGATTGGAAGGCTGTTCATAATTTTCTTTGGTGAAAATATATACAGGGCTTTGCCTGGCAGCCAGCACATTTCCGTAAGAGAGTTCTTTAAAGAGCGGAAAGGTGGTAACCGCATTATCAAAATAATTGTTATTCATCCAAAGATTACTCTTCTTGTCTTTATTATTGAAGACACGGAAGATCAACCTGCTTTTCCTGCTGATCGCTTTTTCATCCGGATCAGTACGTACATACCGAAAAGATACCTGTTCCTTACGTCCGCTGAATGGAGGCATAGTATAGGGTGCTTTTTTATTCTCCGGATCAACACACCAGATATCGTACCTGTCATATATATAAACGAGAGAATCGCCTTCATGCCATCCCATTATGCCATAGGAAGATGGTTCGGTCGGCGTATCATTCTCTTCATCCCATAAGGCTGTTTTTATTTTAGCAGTGATATTTTTTACGGAATCGCCGTCGTATACAAAGTAGCCTTTTGCTTTACTATCATACCACATGATGTATTTTCCCGTCGGAGATTGCATGGTATTAATGACCACACCCTGCAGATCTTTTTTCACCAGTTTCTTATCCCCGGTGCTGAGGTTGATCGCATAGATGTCTTTTTTAGTATTGCCCGTCCATTGACTTTCTATGCGTTTGCCGAAATCGCTTACTCCCACAAATGTCTCCCCGTCTCCTTCATTTGTTTGAAGTACGACCGGAATCTCTTTCGAACCAAGTTGGCGCAAGGCCTTATTATCGAATTGGTATACTGCCAAAAAATTCTCCTGCAGGTCGCGGGGTAGCCGGTTCAACTGTGCTGTTTGTAAATAATCATCATTGTAATGCCAGATATCCAGCTTTACGAGGTCGATATCAATAAGCGTGGTATCCTTGGGTGGTTGAATAGCTGCAGTACCAAAGAACAACCGGTTACCGGATTTGCTAAAGGTCAGGCTACCGGATTCACTGATCGTTGAGCCCAGCTTCATTCCTACTGTGTTTTTATCCAGTAAAAGGAGGGCGCTGTCCTGTCCTTCTTTATAATACCAAAGCTTGTAAAACTTTTGAAGATCCTTTGGTTTTGCATCCCTTTCGGCGATATAGGCTACCTGTGCGCCATCGTCAGATATCGTGAAGCTTTTAAAATCATTTCCACCCCTGCTCAATGTATCTGTGGAGGAGCGCTGCAGGTCATAGAGTATTACAACCGGTTTACTTAATGAGTCTTTGCTATTGCGTGCGGCTTCGATCAATAATTTTCTCCCGTTCTTACTGAAATAAAATTCCAGCACGTTCATAAATGTTTTTTCCTGGCCTGTTTCCAGCTTACGAAGTATAAGCGTGGTACCCGCGTCAGCGGGCGTACTGGCAGGATCATCCCCTTCTGCATCCGTGTACATTTCCGGCGACAATTCTATTCCTGATAATTCAGTCTCGTCACGATTCCTGTTTTTCTTTGAACCAGGTTGTGTTTTGATATAGGCCTCCAGCGAATCAATGATGCGGGTAAGACTATCGGTCAGTTTTTTTGCATCAGTCGTTCCTGCTTTTCCTTTTGCAGCAGGCTCGGGGGTTTTATCTACCTGGTAGGCCAGCCATCCGCTGCTTTTTTGAGGTGTCCGGTAATTTTTTATTCTTGGTAGTTTCCAAAGACTGTCTTTGCCCAGTTCAATAATGGCCAGTGAGTCTTTGGGAATATCTTCTGTTTTCTTTTTTTTAATCCTTGCTTCCCTGGTTTCTTTATAGAAGGGCTTGATTTTAAAAATAGCATACCGGCTATCTTCCGTGATGATGGCGCTATAGCCACGGGGCACTACTTTTTTATACCGGGCATCAGATGATTGAATAACCAGCTCATTATCCCCTTCCTGTACGTCCACTGAATAAACGATCCATCTTCCATCATTGCTGATCATTCGTTCTCCTATACTTTGCCAGGTGTCATACACTGAATGATCGAGCGGTTTCTTTTGAGCAAAGCCTAATTGCAATAAGAAAAGAAAAAAAAGGGAAAAAACAGTTTTTCGCATCAGCAAAATTTTATGAATAAAGATAAGCAGCGGTGACCAAAAATCCCCGGCTTATAACAGTAATCCAGCGTATAAGTAAAATTGTATTTACGGGTCCATCAGGCGATCACTAGGCGTTGGAAGGACCAGGGCTCCGTTCTTTTTTAACCAGCAGAAACACATGTATCAATAATACCGCGGCGATAATTGCAAACCCCGCATAAAAACCACCACTGAGCTCTTTATTTTCCTTATATACGATGAAGGCAAGCAGTATTCCATACACAGGTTCCAGGTTATAGGTAAGATTGACGGTAAAAGCAGATAGCCTTTTCAGTGCATAGGATGAAAGTTGAAAAGCAATGACGGAACATATCCAGGACAAAACAAGTAACCAACCTATGTTTTCCCATGATGGAAGTAAACTGCCTCCGGGAAATTGATGGAGATAAAAAGGCAGTAAACAGGATAAGGCGATGAATCCACCGGTCTGTTGCCAGGCAAGCATGGTTTCTACATTGATCTTTTTTAGGAATTCCCTGTTGAATATCGGGAAAAGAGAACCAAGCATCGCTGAAATGATGCCAAGAATGATCCCGGTTTTGTATTGCGAATCGAAATGAAAAATGATGGCTATGCCAAGTAATGTGAGCAGACCAAGAAAAAGCTCTACCCAGTTTATTTTCTTTCTTAGTATCAATGGTTCGAATAAAGCAGTGAAAAAACTAATGGAGGCAAAACAGACAAGGGCCACAGAGATATTGGCATATTTTATAGAGCCATAGAAAGTGGCCCAATGTATGGCAGCAATAAATCCCACACCCCCGATTTTAAGAATATCCTTAAATGGGATAGAGCTGATCTTTTTCATGAGTCCGAACAGCACCCACATTGTAACAGCGGTAAATAATAGCCTGTACCAGACAATCATTCCTTCGTTGAGCGTGATTAATCTCCCCAGGATTGCAGTGAATCCGGCCAGGAAAACAGCGATATGAAGTTGGAGAAAAGCTTTTTTCAATTTGAGCAGTTGAAAATGAAACCCTGGAGTAGTGATGGGAATTTAAGAAATGTACCGTTTTCAAATTAGCACACTCAGCATTTTCAAATCAACTCATTTCTGCCAGCCACCATTTCGTTTTTATGGATGGATGACATTTTTATGCTTTCGTTATTCTTAACTCTTTTGCGGTAATTTTTGAAGAGGCTGTACCAGCGTAATTTCAATACACCCAGTATACCTTCTTTCACAATGCCCTTATTCATTTTAGATACGCCAAGCGTTCTGTCCTGGAAAATAATCGGCACTTCTTTCATGCGGAAACCCAGTTTCCAGGTGGCGAATTTCATTTCGATCTGAAACGCGTAACCTGTAAAATGGATCTGGTCAAGATTGATTGTTTCAAGTACTTTCTTGCTATAACACATGAACCCGGCTGTTGGATCCTTAACAGGCATCCAGGTGATCATTCTTGTATAAAAAGAAGCGCCTTTTGAAAGGGCGATCCGATTAGCAGGCCAGTTGACAACACCTCCATCTTTTACATATCTTGAACCTATGGCCACATCAGCACCTTCCATTCTACAGGCATTGTAAAGGCGAATAAGGTCATTGGGATTATGGGAGAAATCAGCGTCCATCTCAAAAATATACCGGTAATCATTGGCTATTGCCCATTTGAAACCGTGGATATAGGCCGTACCCAGTCCTAATTTTCCTCTTCTTTCTTCAATAAAAAGAAGGCCCCTGAATTTTGTCTGAAGGTCTTTTACGATTGCAGCAGTGCCGTCAGGAGAACCATCATCTATGACAAGGACGTGAAAGTCTTCATTCAAATTGAAGATGGCATGAAGGATATTACTGATATTATCCTTTTCGTTATAGGTTGGTATGACTACTAATTTCTCCAAGTATAAATAATCAATGGCTAGGACGAATTTACGAAAAACACGAAAGACATCGTGTTAAAATTTTACACACTTTAATAACGAAATCATCAGGCCTTTTTCAACAAAGTGCGTGTATAGATCTCGGTAAGCTTTTGTTTTGTGTATTGAGGGAAATCACCCTTCATCATCCAGTCGTAATACTGCGGTTCTGACCTCAGCACATCCGATACTGCACGACCTTTGAATTTCCCAAAATTGAATACTTCTACCCCGTTTTCCATGATAAACCTGCGTGCAAAATCGACGATCACCTCTTCTCCTATGGCCTTAAGGACAGTATCCAGGGTATTGCCCAGAGCAGGATAACGCTCGAGTTGTGCCAGGAATATTTCATGGGTAGCAGATGCATCAACTTCTGCACTGTGAGCGCCTTCCAGGGTTTTGCTGCAGTAAAATTTGTAAGCCGCGCCAAGGGTGCGTTGCTCCATCTGGTGAAAGATTTTTTGCACGTCGACCAATTTCCGGCCTTTCATATCAAATTCTACCTCTACCCGCAGAAACTCTTCCACCAACAAGGGGATATCAAAACGGTTGCTGTTATAGCCTCCTATATCGCAGCCATCCAGCATCTGCTTCAATTCATTGGCCACCTGTCTGAATGTAGGTGCATCTTTCACCATTTCATCAGTAATGCCATGAATATCGCTGGAAGCCTTGGGGATCGGCATTTCGGGGTTCAGGATCTTCCGTTTGACACTCCTTGTGCTGTCAGGAAGTATCTTCACAATCGCGATTTCTATGATACGGTCTGTGCCGGGATTTACACCTGTTGTTTCAAGGTCGATAAAGGCCAGCGGCTTGTTCAACTGCAACATCGTCACATTTTTTCTTTGGTCAGGGGCCAAAGGTAATGGTTTAGCTTATTTGAATCATCAAATTATACCGGGCAGGTGAAGGATGTTTAAAGTTTAAGGTTCAATCGGTTATTGTTTCCTGATCAAAAAGACTGCTGCTATTGAAAAAGATATACCAGGTCGCAGATCTGTTAAAGAAGATTAAAAATTTGACCAGTATGGGTTTAGCAGGGGCGGCACTACCTACTTTACAGAACACTGATTATATTTGTAAAATAAATGATCCATTTTGCCGTTAATGGCCAATACAAACTCCCTATAATGAAAAAAGTATTTCTCGGCGCGATTTTACTGACAGTGATCGCCATTTTTGCAACTTCGTGTTATTCATCACGCAAATCAGGTTGCCCAAACAATCCTCAGTCAAATTATCGCTTTAAAGGATAAGAGTGAATGCCTTTACAGACCTTTCAGATTAATGAAGTTGACCAGCGCTGCTGTATTCTTCAGCTTTAGCTTTTTAAGTATATTATACCGGTGAACCTCCACCGTTTTCAGGGATATATCAAGGTGCGTGGAAATCTCTTTGGACGAATGCCCTTCACGGATCAGTTTAATAATATCGATCTCCCTTTTAGAAAGATTATTCATGTCCGGCTCACCTGTATTATGCTCGTCCAGTTCCTGCTGGGCAAGTATCGCTTTTACTTCTTCGCAGATATATTTGCGGCCAGCATGTACTTCTACAATAGCCGTCATCATTTCTTCCTTGGATGAGTTTTTTGTTACATAACCCATTGCTCCAATCTGGATCATTCGTTTGGCATACGCGGGCAATGTATGCATAGACACTGCAATGATCTTAGAATCAGGTGAATTACGCAGGATCAGCTTGGTTGCATCAAATCCATTTACCGGAGACATATTAACATCCATCAGGATTATCTGCGGCTTTTTTTCCTTT
>CAZGSG010000045.1:0-26649 GCA_964528095.1 uncultured Terrimonas sp. | reverse complement strand
GTAGCCCAAATCACGAATGGCCTTTACGGCGTTAGGAACTACCTCCAATTCATCATTAGCGGTAATAACAGCCCTGTTGTTGTTGAGTTCTACCTTATGAGATGTGATGTCCTGTACTTTGCTTAATCCTTTATCAACAATCAAAGCACAGTGGTCACTTTCTACGCCTTCCAATGGTATATAGATCGAATTATTGTTTTCTGCTGCCATATTATTTCAATTTGATATAGCAAAGCTACTATGATTGTAGAGTGTGGTTGTTACAGAATTACAGATAAGATTTACAATATTTTGGTATTTACAGCTCCAGAACTGAAGCATGAAGTTGCTTATCTTTTTCCCAAACACACACTACATGATTATCACCGAGGGCTTTTAGAACAGGCTGAGCGTCTTCGCCAATAACTTCCTTTTGTCCTTGCGGTTTCATAAAGACTACTTCATCATTCTCCGTCCAGGCATAGACATTTTTATTATCAACCGTTTCTATCGTACAGCCTCTGCCTTCGCCAATCTTCTTTTCAGGTATGCCCGGCATTACTGCATAAATATTTCCTTGCCTTTTCCAAACAGTTTGCACTGCTCCATTTTCATTTACTGCTAAACCACCGTCATCCATAGGACAGCCATTTAATTTCCAGCTTTCCATACCTAATTTCTGCGCGCCTGCGCAAACGAAGTGCCGCCATTAGAAGACTGTATTACATACAAGTCCCTGTTGCCATTTAGCCAGTTACGAAACATCACATACACATTGTTACCTTGCATGGCAACGGATGGTTTGCAACATTCACATACAGTGGTATCAGGCGAAGTGTAGATCATTATATTTTGAGACCAACTTCTGCCTCCGTCATTTGAATTAGCACCGTAGATTTTATTTCTCTTGTTTCCTCTTAAATCCAGCCATACAACAAAAGCATTTTTCTCCATCTGCACTCAAAGCCATTAAGCCTTCTTTTACTATGGTATCTACATCATTTACCCTTGTACCTTGTTTCCAGCCTGCATTGTCTTTGTAGTGGGAATATATGTTGCCTGTAGAAGCACACGCTATTACTACAACCCCTTTATTAGTGGCTGAAATCTGGGGTCTACGAGTAGCAAAAGAAAATAATTTGGGCAATACGGCGATCACTAAACGTGAAGAAAAGGATTGGCCCTTGTCGGAAGAATAAGTGTACATAATACTATCACCTATGCCATAAACCAAATGAAGATTACCGGCTTTATCTTTAGCCATATTTGGCATTTGAACCACTTGTTATTACAAAATCAGCTTTCGGAACAGCTTTCTTTTCATTGCAGACAAGAAGGATGCAAAGAATAGATGTTATTCATTGAGTTATTCTTATACTATACACTATCTAATGGCTTACGTTTGTTTCGTCCTACCTGCTTAAAGTGGCTGGGAGTAAGATCGATAACTTTCTTGAATTGCGAAGATAGGTGCGCCACACTGCTGTAGCCTAACTGAAAAGCAATTTCACTGAGGCTCAGTTCATCATAAATGAGTAATTCCTTCACCTTTTCAATCTTTTGATGGATGACATATTTTTCTATCGTTATACCCTCGACTTCAGAGAACAAGCTACTTAAATACGAGTAATCCTTGTGCAGTGCCTTAGATAGAACCTCTGAAAAGTTATACTTATTGTCGAAGGAATTATATTGAATATGCTGGATGATTGTATTTTTTATTTTTTCAATCAATTGTTTTTTGCTGTCATCTAACAGTTCAAAACCCAAAGTATTTAAGTTCGTTTTAAACTGATTGAGTTGGCTGGTTGTTGGCTTCTTTAATAGATCCACTTCGCCAAGCGTAACGCTGCAAGCTTCCATTCTTAATTTTTCTAATTCCTGCTTTACTACTAAAATACAGCGATTGCAGACCATGTTTTTTATGTAGATGCGCATATAATTAAGTATTATTGATTCAAATCTTAACAATGTTGCAATCAAAAGTAGTTTGTTTAGCAAACGATAACTTTAGGAAAGGCAAAAATGGGATAAACTACTTTCAGCAAAATGATGATGATGTCCGGAACTATTTTTTTGACTAGGCTATGCACAAAACTAAAAATGATTGCTCTTAGCTTGCACAGCAACTTATTTTCTTCACGTCCATCGTAAAGGAAAGAGCTGCTAATTTAATGCCTTCACTAAGCGTTAAGTAAGGGTGAAACATATTTACCAATTCATGCACCGGAATTTTGTATTTGATGGCTAAACTGATTTCCATTGTCAGTTCACTGCCTTCCGGTGCTACTATTCTTGCACCAATTAGCAAATCGGTTTCGGTGTTTCTTATCAGCTTGATAAAGCCCCTTGTGTCTAAGGCTGCAATGCTTCTGGGCACTTCAGATAAGGATAGTGTGGTTGCCTGATAAGGAATACCTTTTGCTGCTGCTTCTTTTTCATCCATCCCTACACCTGCCACCTGCGGATCGGTAAAGACCACCCAAGGAAGAGCTGTAAAATCTACTCGTTGCTTTGGATTATAAAAAGCATTTTGAAGGGCAATGCCCCCTTCATAAGCTGCCGTATAAACATAAGCCGGAAAGCTGGTTACATCACCTACTGCAAAAATATCGGGGTGGCTGGTTCGTAAATAATTATCTACCACAATATGCCCTTTTCCATCTGTTTTCACATCTACCTTATCCAAATTCAATCCTTCGGTATTTGCTTTTGTTCCTGTAGCTACTAAAAGATGCGTTGCAGTAAGCGTATCATTTAAACCGTTTTGATTGTACTTCACTTTTATCATATCACCATCCTTCCAAACCTTGTTAACAGTAGCCTTAGTGAGAATGGTGATGCCCTCATCAGAAAGGTGCTTTCTTATTTCATTGGAAACATCTTGCGATTGCCTGGATAAAACGGTTGCTGAACGTTGAAGGATGGTGACCTTTGTACCAAAACGGTTGTAAGCCTGTGCTATTTCCAAAGCAATATACCCTGCACCTAATATCACAAGTGACTGTGGTAGTTCTTCCAGTTCAAACAGACTGATGTTGGTGAGATAAGGAACGCCTTCCAGTCCTTCAATCGATGGAATGTAGGTAGATGCTCCTGTGGCTATAATAACTTTTAAACCTTCGTATTGTTCTCCTTCCACCTCAATGGTTCTATCGCCAACAAATTCTGCAAAGCCATCCATTACTTTTACATAAGGCAATCCTGCTAACAAATCAGCGTACTTACGTTGTTGCATATCTGCAACCAATTCTCTTTTTTGTTGAATGATTTGCTTAAAGTTTATCTGTGGCTTATTAACGGTAATGCCGTTAAACGAAGAATGAGCGGCTTTGTGTATACTTTCTGCGGCTCTGATTAAGAACTTGGAAGGCACACAACCCACATTTACGCAGGTACCGCCCAATGGCAACCTCCCGTTTACCATAAGCGTTTTTACTTCCTGGTCATTGGCTCTAATAGCGGCTGCAAACGCTGCTGAACCTCCCCCTATAATAATTAATTCGTACTCATTATCCGGACTAACGTTACAACAACTCATGCTTCAACATTTAGAATATAAACAAAATTTACAGCAGCTGGCTATCCTTGCTTTGCCATCGCTTTATCTGAGAGGGTTACCGCTTTGTAACCAATTTTCTCGATAGCTTTTATAATCTTATCAATAGATGTTTTCCTGGCATCGTACTTCACGGTAGCTAAGTCTCCGGGGTATAATACTTTCTGGTCCATCACACCGTCAAGCGCCTTCAAAGTTGTGGCAACATGATTAGAACAACCGGCACAGGTCATGCCCGTGATTTTTAATTTTACGGTTTTGGGTTCTTCTTTGATTACCGTTTGAACACTTGTTTGTGCATTGGCTTTACTATTACCATAACCGAAAACCGGTGCTGCGCCAAATAAAAACGCTGCGATAATAATGGAACGTGTTTTCATATTTTAATTATTTAAAAGTTGATAATTCGTTACTTCATATCCTGTTTTTGCAATCGCACTTTTTAGCTGCTCAACAGATGCTTTTGATTTGTCAAATTTTACGATGCTGGTGCCTTTGGCATAATAGGTTTGTGCATTGATTACACCAGACACCTTATAAAGCTCATTGTTCACTTCTGTTTCACAGGCTTTACAACTCATGCCTTTTATGCTAAAAGAAGCGGATTGAATGTTGTTGCTTTCAACCACTAATACATTTTGTTTCTCTGCCTTTGGATAAAATATGTTAGCATAGTATGGAAAAGCCATTAGGACAATTGCTGAAATGGTAATGATGGTAAGAAAGGTTCTGGATGAAAGGAAAGGTTTCTTTTCCACTTTACAACTTCCGTCAGGACCGCATACTGTCCTTTCTTTTGTACTGAGGGAACGATACCAGGCAAACCCTAAAGTAGCTATTGCCAAACCAATCAAATAAGGACGAACAGGCGCTAACCAGGAAAGGGATGAAGCAGCGCCGCTTGCACCAGCCAACAAAGCCAAGACGGGTGTGATGCAACAAAGTGATGCTGCAATGGCTGCAAACAATCCTACACCTGCAGCCGTTTTTGATGTGGTGACTTCTTTCATGCCTTTTGTTTTTTTCTGTTGGATATGGTGATGTATTGGAAAAGCGGTTTGATGATTTCACGATGTTCTTTTGCAAATGAATAGTAAATAGTTTGTCCTTTTTTGCAGGGCTGAATGATAT
This sequence comes from uncultured Terrimonas sp., assembly GCA_964528095.1. Classification (GTDB taxonomy): domain Bacteria; phylum Bacteroidota; class Bacteroidia; order Chitinophagales; family Chitinophagaceae; genus CAZGSG01. The sequence continues at coordinate 21,980 of CAZGSG010000045.1, read as the reverse complement.
TGGCATCTTTCAGCTTTCGCAAGTGCTGGGAAACAGCCGGAATGCTCATTTCTAAAATATCTGCCAAATCACAAACACATAAACCACCATCTTCTTTTTCCAGCAGGTAAAGAATTTTCAGCCGTACATCGTTGCCGGCAAGGCTTAATACGTGACTTAAACGATGAAAAGAAATTTCTGCTGATGTTATGTTCTTTTTGCATTCGTTTATCAGCGCCTTATCAGCATAAGGTCTTATACAAGTCTCATTCATACCACAAATGTAATTATTTAAGCAATTGCTTAAATAAAAGCATATTTTTTAACGTACTGATAAGGAATTTTCGGTTAAACGCCATATTCTTCGCATATTGTGAGTGCAATTCGTTTCCCTTGAACCAATTCCATTATCTGCTTTGGCTCTTTCAATGGCCCTGATTATCTTTTCTCTAGTCAGTTCGAAATTGCCAATATGATAATTCTACCGTGCGATTGCTATTTTCATTTTTGATTCTTATTTCTCTTCAATGCTTGGAGTGATTTGAGGGTAACATGGCTGGTTTTCCTGTTCATAGCAATATATTTTCTGTTTCCAAAAATTGTAAGAGATATTTTTTCAGATGTTCAGCGTCAAGCTTTGCTGCTCTATATGCGACATACATATCTGGTCGAATCAGGTAACATCCGCTATCACTTATTCCAAATTTGTTATACAGAATTTTTGTTTGTTGAGTAAATGGAATTAGTTCGATGGAAAATAAATCTTTGAAAGGTTCGAGCAAGACTATTATTTCTTTGTGAACTGTTTGGGAAAAAAGAAAAAGACAAAAGAATTTTCCCTGAGTCTTTTCCTGAATGTTTTTCGTTTCGCTTTTTTCACCAGAATATTGAATAAAAGGCAAACGGTCTCCGGGTTTAGGTGCATGGCGAGGGAATCTTCCTAAAGAGGCATTTTGCGATAGCATTTTATTTCGGTAGTTAATTCCAGTTTCAGAAATCATTTTGAAAGCTAACCGCTGAATGAATTTTAGTTTTTCAAAAAGTGGAGCTACAAATTTTAATACAACCGGAATGATGTATAACCTAAAAATTTTAATGAACTGCCTTTGACTTGTAACAACATTAAATACTCTATCTGTTGAACGAACCAGATTTCTGGCAATAGTTATTCGTTCTTCTGTATAGGTATCAAGCAAAGATGCTTTTGCTTTCCCTTTAATTACCAGTGAAAGCTTCCATGCAAGGTTATAGGCATCCTGCAATCCGGTGTTCATGCCCTGTGCACCTACCGGACTATGAATATGTGCTGAATCACCTGCAAGAAAACAACGTTGTTTTTTAAAAGTAGAAGCATAGCGGTGATGAGCATGATAGGCAGAAATCCATTGCGGATCGTAAAGTTTTACCTTCATTCGGGTTCTTTCGGCATACCTGCTTTCAATATCTTCAAATGTAATATCTTCCTTTCCTTCAAGCTCTCTTGGAATGTTTCCTAATATCCTCCATCGTCTGTTGGTGAGTGGAAAAAAGCCTCCAAATGCGTTGTCAGAAAAAGCTAAATACATTTCATCATCAGGTATGTCAACTTTCGCCTTACAGTCGAGAACGAATAGAGATTGCTCATAAGTTTTTCCTCCAAAAGGGATTTTTAATTGCTCGCGAACCATGCTGTCTGTACCGTCAGCACCAACTAAATATTTTGCTGCAATTGTTTCTTCTTTTCCATCGGGCAATTTCAAAATAGCGGAAACACCGTTATCATTATTGATAAAACTTTTTAACTCAGTCTGCCTGTCAACATGACGATTGTGATCATTTAGAAATTCTACCAAAATACTTTCTGTATGTGACTGTTCGAGCATGAGCAAATAAGGAAACTGCGTAAGCCCTGTTCCCATTTTATTCACTGTAACCCGTAATACTTTTCTGCCGTTAAAAAAAGCACCAATTGCTTTTGCAATTTTTCCTTGCTGGATTGCCTTTTCTACGATACCCATTTGGTCAAGAATTTCTAAACTTCTTGCCTGAATAACGAGTGCTCTGGATTGAGCGGTGTGGTCCTTGGTTTTATCAATAATGCGAAAGGAGATTTTGTGAATGGCAAGTTGGCAAACCAGCATTAATCCAGTTGGTCCAGCGCCAACAATTAAGACATCGGTATTTGAAGCGATGTTCATGATTTGTGTAAATGGCTGTTCATAATATTAGAGTTTTATTTTTTGTATTCTAACTGCATTCATTATCGCTAATAACGCAACTCCCACATCAGCTATCACTGCTTCCCATAAATTTGCCACGCCTCCTGCTCCCAATACCAGCACAATACCTTTAACCACCATTGCCAAAATGATGTTCTGCCAGACAATGTTTCTTGTTATTTTTCCAATTTTAATTGCCGAAACGATTTTAGAAGGTTGGTCATTCTGAATGACTACATCTGCTGTTTCAATAGTAGCGTCGCTGCCTAAGCCACCCATTGCGATACCGGCATCTGCTAATGCCACTACAGGAGCATCATTTAATCCATCACCCACAAATGCAATATGCCTGCCTTCATTTTTTATCTTTTGAACCTTTTCTACCTTTGCTTCGGGCAATAAATCACCATAGGCTTCATCAATACCTATCTTTTTGGCGACATTATTTACAACAGCCTGTTTATCACCCGAAAGCATTACGGTTTTGATTTTTAGGTCGTGCATTTCTTTTACAGCCGCAGCGGCATCATCTTTTATCTCGTCGGCTATAGTGATATAGCCCGCATATTTATTGTTTATAGCTGTTACAACAACCGTATCTACCAAGTTTTCTAATTCAGGGGGGTATTCTATATTGTATTTTTTCAACAGCTTTAAGTTTCCGGCAAGTACTTCTTTACCTTCAACAGTACCCTTTAATCCGTGTCCGGCTATTTCCTCCACATTAGTCGCTGCCGTATTGCCAATGCCATCACCAACATATTCTACAATTGCTTTTCCAACAGGATGCGTGGAATTTTTTTCAAGAGCTGCCGTTACTCTTAACAGATCTTTCTCATCTATCGTTTCCGGCATTACCTGCTGCACTTTAAATACGCCTTTTGTTAGTGTCCCGGTTTTATCCATTACAATAGCATTCACCTTTGTCATCACATCCAAAAAGTTTCCGCCTTTGAATAGTATGCCATTTTTTGATGCCAACCCAATGCCACCGAAGTAACCTAATGGAATAGATACAACTAATGCACATGGACAACTAATAACAAGAAATACCAAACCTCGGTATAGCCACTCTATAAAAACATAATTACCTACAAAAAAATAAGGGACTAACACTACTGCCAACGCCAGAAAGAATACAATAGGCGTATATACTTTAGCAAAACGGGATATAAATAATTGCGTTTGCGATTTGCGTGCAGTAGCGTCCTGCACCATTTCTAAAATCTTGCTTAGCTTACTGTCTTTGAATAACGATGTTACTTTTACCTCAGACACGGTGTTAAGGTTAATCATACCTGCTAAAACCTGTTCGCCTTGATACTTTGTATCAGGTCTGCTTTCACCGGTAAGTGCGGCTGTATTAAATGAAGAGTTTTGTGAAAGAAGCTCGCCATCCAGCGCTACTTTTTCGCCGGGTTTTATCTGAATGGTTTCTCCTAACTCTACTTCGGAAGGGTTTAGTACCCGGGTGCTACCATTACGCATTACAGTAACCTCATCCGGTCGAATATCCAGCAACGCTTTGATGCTTGCCTTGGCTCTCCGTACAGCAGTATCCTGAAACCATTCACCAATAGTATAAAATACCATTACCGCCACGCCTTCTTCATACTCTCCAATAGCAAAAGCCCCAATGGTAGCCACGCTCATTAATACAAACTCGTTAAAAATATCGCCTCTTTTAGCCTTCCGGAATGCCATTCGTAACACACTTGAGCCGGCAAGTAAATAAGCTACTGCATTTACAGCAAATCCTATAGGCTTAGAAAGTGTTATCTTAAAACCATATTCCATTATAAGCAATACTGCAAGAATGAATAATGCTGCTAACAAATTCCAATGCTCCATCCACCCCGGCTTGCCGGGTGTTGCTTCTGCACCGTGTTCATGGTCAGGGTCATCATCTTCGTGCTCGTGATCATGATCATGCTCCTCATTTTTTGTATGAGTATGTTCAGGCTTTTTTGGAGTAAGCTTTGTAAGCTCATCTAACTGTAAGTCTTTATCTTGTTTTTTGTTGTAATTATGCTCCATAAAAATCTACTTAATGAATAAAGAAGGTTATTATACCAACGCATATCAATACCAATCCTGTTATGCGTTTTTCGTTATGTTCTATGAAATGAGAATTAATCATTTGTATTCCTTTATACGCAATCATCACCAGTGTTACGATGCCTGTTATACTCACAACTCCATACACCAATGCCAACAATAAAATATTATCCAACCCATAGGCACCGGCGGCTAAGAAAAGACTTTCTACCTCAAGACATGGCGATAAGAACATCATTAATACAAAAATCAATATCCACCTGGTTTTTGATTTTTTAAATTGTTGTATGTCTTCCTTTACTGTCTGATGATGGTGTGGAAGATTTACTGAAAAATAAATCAACCCAAATAAAATCAATACTACCGGAGCTACAACATGCAAATAATCTTCGTAATGATGTGCTAATTTTGATCCTACCAATCCTAAGACGACTCCGAGGATAATAGTACCTAAAACATGGGCAGATGCGGTAATGGATGCAACGAACATGAGTTCAGACTTTGCCCAACCTTCGCTCTTAGCAATAGCTACTAATGGCAACCAGTGGTTGGGAATAAGCGCATGAATAGCGCCCAATATTAAGGTGCCGGTAATAATGCTAAACATTGGTTGATTTAATCCATTGTAGCGCCTTGCTACTATCCGCTGACTCAAAAAACTTAATTTCTGCCTTTGTGAATGGCTTCATTATCTCTGTCATCCACTGCTGCCAGTCCTTTTCGCCTACCATTGCTATTTTTTCAAAGTCATTAGCATGTTGCATGTCAAATTTTGCATCTTCCCAAAAGGCTTTCAGTTTCCAGCCTTTAAAATCTTCCATTTCAAAATACCAACGAATATTTTTGTACCGCTTTAGCTTATTATAGAGCAATGGCAACAGCTTTCCATAATCCATTTCCGTTAATTTACCGATAGCTTTTGTTGCTATAAGGTTATCCTGCGTTTCAGCTAATATTTGTAACATAATGATTGCTTTAAATGGTTCCTTTACATAAAAAAGTACATAAGCTTTGTTCTGTTTTAAATGCTGTCCTCGGGTTTTGTTGTTATCAGCAACTTTAATAAACGGTCTTTTATTTCCTCGGGAAGTTCGTCGGTTATCCGCAATTCAAGTTCTTCTGACGTTTCATCAATGAATAAAGAATAATAGTCTTCCAGCTTTTTATTAAGGAAGAAAGCATCATATTCCATCCTGATACTTGTTGCCTGTTCTGTAAACTTCTTTCTCCAGCTATTTAGCTTCAAGCCATCCATAAACAATATATTTTTCGTTTTACAATAACATTCCAAAAAACTAAAACCAGCATTATCTTTTGAATATTTTCATTTGATTTACTAAACGTTTCTCAGTTATTAGGATCAATTACAGCCGAAAATGAATACACGATCTGTTCAATATCATCTTTGCTTTTTATCAGCGATGAGTTATAAAATCCTTCTTCTTTACTATTAATAATGTGCACAAACACTTCACCTTTTTGAAGAAAATCGGATAAAACAGGCTGGCCATCAGATTGCAGAAACATTTTAAGCGCTGTTTCTCTGTCGCTCTTTAAACCAAAAATGCTAATCCATGAAACGGCATCGCCAAATGTATCTTCCGGTAGCATGGTTAAAGGCAGCAATTTGAGAACTCTGCATAAGCTGCTTGTGCTTGCTTCTGTTGAAATTTCTTCTACGCCTAAAAACCCTTTATCAACCCCTAAGCCCAAACGATCGCTGGAAAGTAATTCGTATTTCCAGTTGACTTCTGCTATAACATTAATAAATGACAATTCTAAGAGATAAGGTGAATACCTGATAAGTAGGTATTTCTCTAAATGAGACATTAAATATTCAGCTAAGGCAATATAATTGTGGAACTCATATTTGTATAAGATCGCCTGCGAGTCTGTTACAGGCAAAGAAACAGTAACAGGTGGCTGTGAAATATTCAGGTAGCTAAATATTCCTTGTTGATATTCCTTTTTAAAAACTATGTCTTCCATACCTGTGAATCATTTATTTGCTGCACCATAAGTTACACGCATGGTTGTAATAGCGTTACAAATGCGTTTCCTGTTCTTTATATCTATCCATTTCTATTTGTATGGTAGTATGATGAATTTTATAATTAGCCATAATAGCGTCGTTTATTAATTGTAAAGTTTCATTGTAAGGCAAACCTTCATTGATAATAATATGCGCACTCATAGCATTATATCCTGAAGTGAGTGTCCATACATGCAAATCGTGAACGGCTTTTACACCGGGAATACTTGCAATACCTATGCGTAGTTCCTCCAGGTTTACATCGCTCGGTGTCCCTTCCAAAAGCACACCTACAGCATCTTTCAGGAGTATCCATGTACGGGGTAGAATAAATAAGCCTATACCGGCAGATAAAATCGGGTCAGCATAATACCAACCTGTAGTAAGCATAATAATGCCGGCTACAATAACGCCAACAGAGGTAAGCATATCGGATAGCACTTCAAAATAAGCTCCCTTCATATTCAGACTTTCGCCAGAACCTTTTTTTAAAATCATCATACCCGTGATATTTACAACCAACCCGATGGCGGCTACAATAAGCATAGCCTTACTTTCTACTTTGGGGGGATTTAAGAAGCGCAGGTATGCTTCGTACAAAATGTAAAGTGAGATACCGATTAATACAACAGCATTGGCAAGGGCGGCTAAAATTTCGGCGCGGTAAAAACCATAGGTACGTTTGGCCGAAGCAGCACGCTGTGTCACGTTAATTGCAAACAATGCCAATGCCAGGCCGCCCACATCAGTAAGCATGTGCCCGGCATCTGCCAATAAAGCAAGGCTTTTAGTAAGAATACCACCAATTACTTCGGCAATGAGATACGAGCTTGTTAAGGTGAGTACAATTACAAGCTTCCTTTTGTTTTTATAACCTGCCGATGCATGATTTCCCGACATACCTTAATGCTATTTTTTGTGATTAAAAATCAAGCAGATTACCCAAAAAGCCACGTCTGCCATGTTTACCATACGCGCCGTGCTTGCTGTCCTGATGGCCTCCTCCTCCATAACCACCCTGGTAATTAGGATTGTTGTAACTTGGATTGGACTGATTGGGTTCAGGCGTTCGTTGCTCCAGCGATTTTTCAATAATTTTATCCAGCTCGCCTTTATCAAGCCATACACCCCGGCAATTGGGGCAATAATCAATTTCAATGCCTTGCCTTTCGGTCATGGCTAATGTTTCGTTGCAGTTTGGACATTTCATAGTTGAGAACTTATTTAGGAATAATGTTACTTATACTTCAAGCGTTTGTTTTTTTATAACGTCTCTCAAATTCTATAAAGTGCTTATCAGCCCAAGTAATGCGGATATCAACACCACGCACTTCCAACAATTCAATCTCATTGCTTTTTTGTTTAATGATTAATAAAAAGGAATAAAGTATGTGCAGGCACTTTACACTGCACATACTTTAACGGCATTTAGCTTACCTGAACATTTCCGTGATGTGCATGACAAGCATCGGCACATTTACGGCATTCCTCTGCACATTTTTTACAATGCTCATGTTCATGTTTACCGCACTCTTCGGCGCATTCGCGGCATACTTTTTCGCAAACAGCCAGATAATCATGAGCAAATTCGCTATCTCTGATTAATAGCTGAGCGCCGAGAAAGCATACGTCTGCACAATCTCTGTCCAGTTCAATGCAATGCGCCATTGGTGTTACGTCTTGCTCGTCCAAACAAGAAGCTGCGCAATTTTCGCAGGCAGTAGCACAGGCTAAAAGTTGCTGAATGAGGGCTTCGTGTTTGTGCCCTGAATGATGATGACCACTTTGTTGATGTTCCATCGTATTTGTTTTTAAGTGAAAAATGCCCTCAATTTGAGGATTACAAAATTATTTGATTGGTGATGCAACTCAATTGCATTCATTTTTTACAATTTTTACAAATGCCTCTTGCTACTAAGCTCATTTCCTGAAGATTAAAATCATCCGGAAGGTTTAATTTGGGTATTTGCACCTTCGGCAAACAATACAATTCCTTACAGTTTGTACAATAGAAGTGGATGTGCATGTCTGAATGAAGTCCGTTATTGCATTCATCTTGGCATAGCGCATATTTGGTTACTTCTGTTCCGTCTTTAATGGTGTGAATGATGCCTTTTTCTTCAAACGTTTTTAGCGTTCTGTAAAGTGTTACTCTGTCCGCCCGATGCAGTTCCGTTTCCAAATCGCTCAGGCTAATGGCTGCTTTCTGCTTTAATAAATATTCCAAAACCAGCAGTCGCACTGCCGTAGGATTAACTTGCTTTGCAATCAAGACGTTTTCCAGTTCCATGCTCATTGGATCGTTTGTTTTACCGATTTATACTTGCGTTGTGTTGCTACAATGTTACAATGGTGGGTCGGAAACCCTGCTATTCAATAATAGTTCTTCCATAGGGTAAGAACCATGCAGGGCTCCAACCCATATGATTATTCTTCCTCTTCTGCATTTTTCATTTTAGATAATAAGTCGTAAGCGCCTTTTAACACTACCTTGCTTTGCATGTTAAAACCTTCGGGAAGAGTAACAGCCGTAAATCCATTTTCCGTAATGCCTACGCCTACTTCTACCATACGGAAAGCGATATTTTGTTCTTCGGCTTTTTCTGTACTATCCGTTGTGTTTGCTGCAGTTGTTTCCGTATTTTCTGCTAAAATAAAAATGTAGTTTTTACCTCCAGACTGTACGACGGCTTCCTGTGGCAAGGCCGGCAAGGCAGATGCCCCTAACTCAATAATAGCATTCACAAACATACCTGGCAGCAAGTCTGAGGATGGGCTTGAGATACGGGCAAGTACATCCACCGTACGGTCTTCGTGAATGTCTTTACCAATTAGAGAAACTTTTGCTATATGCTCGTCACTTTGTCCAGTAGCGCTGAAGCGGATGGTTTGCCCTAAAGAAATGTGAGGAATATCCTTTTCGAACACCCGCACACGTACCAGCATATTATTCGTATTAGCAAGGTCGGTTATAACTTCATTTGCGCTCACGAATTTTCCTACATTAGCATACACTTTTGTTACATATCCACCTTGCGGAGCATAGATATTTGACCTTGGAGTGAAATTGCCATGATTAACACGGGCAGGGTTAATATTAATCATACGCAATTTTGCCTTCAATCCCTCAACCCTCGCCACCATACTATTGTATTCGCTCTGCGCTCTCTGGAGCGATTTACGAGCAGCGATGTTTTCTTTTACCAACTCTTCCTGCCTTGTAAGGTCTTGCTTTAAGAAAGATAATTGGCTGCTGCTTTCCATGTAATCCTGCTGAATTTGTACAAACTCGGGGTTTTCAATAGTAGCAACTACCTGTCCTTTTCCTATGTATTTCCCTTCAATTACATTCATCGTTTTTATATTGCCTCCGTAAGGGGAAGTGATGCTTATGGTTTGCTGCGGAGGAACATCAATGGTTCCTGATGCTTTGATGTAATTGGAAAGGTTTTTTTCTGTTACATTTCCTAACTGAACGCCAACTGCATTGTACTGCGTTTGAGTAAACTCCACGATGTTGGGGTCTACCGTTTTTACTGTTTGCTTTTCTGATTGCGTTTCTTCCGACTTTTTTGAAGAACAGGCTGCCAAAAATAAGGCGGCAATGAAAAGCGGTTTATAAAATGAATTAAGCATAATGACTATTGATTTTTAATTTTACAAGCCAGCGATTAGTTCCAGTTCGATAGCTGTTTGATTATATTGATTAAGTAGTTCTATATATTGTTTACGTACGTCTACAGCGTTATTGATGGACTGAGAAAGCTGGTAGTAATCCAGCTCGCCTGCTTCAAATGCCCGTTGAGAAGTAGTGATGAGAAGATTAGCTTGTGGAATAGCTGTATTCCTGTAAAAGTCAATTTGGATTTGCAGACGCCTTAAGTCGGAAAGCAACGTTGAACCACGTTGGAACAAACCGAAATAGAAAGCATCCACCTGTGCCTCTTGAATCTGCTGGTTGATTTCTGCTGCTCTAATCCTTGCTCTTTGCGGTTTAGAAAAAAGCGGAATACTAATTCCAGCCTCTATTCCCTGAAAGCGTTTGCCCACACCATAATATTTGGAGACGCCGTCTTTTTCATGAGTGCCTACAAGCGATTGATTAAAATACCCAATACTGAAGTCGGGCAACAGTTTACTTTTTTCAACACGTATTTCTCTGGACGCTACTTCTATTTGGCTTCGCAACGCTTGCAACTGCGGGTTATTGCCAAGGATAGAACTGTCAAGAGTTACTGCAACCGTTTTTTCCTTCAAAACAGTATCAGCAATGTTTTCGACAGAGCTATCTCTGGTAAACTGCCGTATTTGTTGCAAGTGAGTACGAATGTATTCATTGGTTTGTTGCAGTTGTGCAGTGGCTTCCTGCAATCGGGTATTAGCATTATACGTTTCCAGGATATTCGTTTCGCCTGTTTTGAACCGAACCTCTGCTGCCCGTAAAATCCGCTCATAAAGCGTTATCAATTCCTGGTTAAGTTTTCTTTGTTCTGTGCGATAAAGCAGGTTGTAATAAATACTTTTTACCTGATATGCTATCTGGCTTTGATAAATCCTCGTTTGAAAACGGCTGGCATTAATATTTGCTTCTGCCAATTCCGACAACCTCTTTAAATAAACAGGATTAGGAATGTTTTGGATAATCGTGATGTTATTATCGTATGGAACAGGGCTGTTATACTGACCATACGTAAGATTAATATTCGTTTTTCCCAAATCCCGTACAGAACCTTTGAGTGCCTGCTGGTATTGAACACCCAACATTCCCACTCTCGTATTTGGATTTACTGCCAGTGAATTGCTTATCGCTGTGGGCAAATCAATGGTAGAAAGCGCTGGCGGAGTGGTTACAGGGGTTTGTGCTTGACTTACACCTGCAATGCCCAACGAAAAAAGCAACATTATTGCCGTGGGAGAGGCAATGCCTCCTGGTTTTACTTTTTTCTTACGTGGTTTTATCTTTTCTACAAAAGAATATAACACAGGCAATACCAGAAGGGTTAATAACGTGGCAGTAATCAAACCACCAATCACCACTGTTGCCAGAGGCTTTTGAACTTCGCCACCTGCACCGGTTGACAATGCCATCGGCATAAACCCTAACGATGCTACGGTAGCAGTCATTAGTACAGGTCGCAAACGGATAGCTGTACCTGTTAGAATTATGCTATTTATATCTCTCATACCATCCCTTTTTAACCGGTTAAACTCCGTAATCAGCACGATGCCGTTTAATACAGCCACACCAAACAGCGCAATAAAACCAACGCCAGCTGATATACTAAAAGGAAATCCCCGTATCCAGAGTGCGAATACCCCGCCTATAGCCGACATGGGAATGGCTGTGAAAATGAGCAATGAATATTTCAGCGAACCAAAAGTGAAGTATAACAGTAACAGGATTAATCCAAGCGCTACCGGTACCGCCACCGACAATCGCTTGTTCGCTTCTTCCAGGTTTTTAAATTGTCCGCCATAAGTAATAAAATAACCAGTGGGCAATTTAATTTTCTGGTCAATCTTTGCCTGAATGTCTTTTACGACAGAAGCAATATCTCTACCCCGAACATTAAAACCTACTATAATTCTCCTTCGGGCTTCTTCCCTTTGTATTTGATTGGGCGCTAACTGATAGCTAACATCGGCTACCTGCTCTAAGGGAACCTGATTACCATTAGATGTAGTAACAAACAATCTTTTTACATCTTCGATACTTTGCCGTTCCGATTGTTCTAATCGCACCACTAAATCAAACCGCTTCTGACCTTCAAATACAGTTCCGGCAATACCGCCTGCAAAGGCACTATTGATAGCACTATTAATATCTTCTACGTTCAACCCGTACTGGGCAATCTTACTGCGGTTTAGTTTAATAGAGATTTGCGGTAAACCTGACACTTGTTCGATATAAAGATCTTCTGCACCCGGAACTGAAGGAATTAAAGCCCCAATCCTTTTTGCCAAATCAGCCAGTTCCTCCAAATCATCGCCGAATATCTTGATACCGACATCTTGCCGTACACCGGATATCAATTCATTCGTACGTAATTGTATAGGCTGGGAAAAACCAAAAGTCACTCCTGGAATGGCTTCAAGGGTTTTCTGCATCTTTTCCACTAATTCCTCTCTTGTGATGGCACTTGTCCATTCTTTTTTGGGCTTCAATATAATGGTCAGATCCGTGGCTTCAATAGGCATAGGATCGGTGGGTATTTCCGATGCTCCTATTTTGCCTACTACTTCTTCTACTTCAGGATAATTTTTCTTTAACAGAGTAGAAGCTTGGGTTACTTTCTCAATGGACTGCTCCAGAGAGCTACCTACCAGCAGACGCGTTTCGACGGCAAGGTCACCCTCTTCCAATGTCGGAAGAAATTCACCCCCCAAAAAAGAAAATACAACTATGGCGGCTGCCAATAAACCGAAGGCAAGCAACACCACGGTCCTTTTAAACCGCAGGGCACCTTTAATTAGCGGACTATATCCCCGCTGGATACGCTCCATCATTTTATCTGAAAAATTCTTTTTGTGCGAAATTTTCTTACTTAAGAATAACGAACTCATCATTGGCACATACGTCAACGATAATATTAAAGCGCCGATGATAGCGAAAGAAACGGTTTCTGCCATTGGACGGAACATCTTTCCTTCAATACCCACCAATGCCAGGATAGGGAAATAAACGATAAGGATAATGATTTGACCAAAAGCCGCCGAATTCATCATTTGTTTTGCTGAATGAGAGACTTCTGCGTCCATTTCCGGTTGCGTGATTTTCCCTTCCTTTCGATGAACAAGGTGGTGCATGGTGGCTTCTACGATAATTACCGCCCCATCTACAATCAATCCAAAATCAATCGCACCTAAGCTCATCAGGTTACCAGAAACACCAAACACTTTCATCAAGGAAATAGCAAAGAGCATTGCAAGCGGAATGACTGATGCTACGATAAGTCCTGAGCGAACATTACCCAGAAAAAGCACTAATACAAAGATTACGATTAACGCACCTTCAAGAAGGTTTTTCTTAACTGTATCAACAGCCCTGCCTACAAATTCACTCCGGTCTAAAAATGGCTCAACAGCTACGCCTTCGGGTAATGATTTTTTAATTTGCTCCATTTTTGCTTTTACGCTGGCGACTACTTCGTTGGCATTGCTACCCTTTAGCATCATTACAATGCCACCAACCGCTTCTCTGTCATCACGGGTAAGAGCGCCGTAGCGTGTAGCAGTTCCAAATCGTACCGTTGCTACGTCGTTTATGGTGATGGGGACACCGGTTTCAGTATTCTTTACAACTATTCTTCCAATATCATCAAGACTATTAATTAAGCCTTCACTTCGGATAAAGTAGGCATTGGGCTTTTTGTCAATATAAGATCCACCTGTGTTTTGGTTATTTTTTTCCAGGGCAGAAAAAATATCTGATATGGAAATATTATAACTTCTTAATTTGTCAATGTTTAATGCAACCTCATACTGCTTTAAAAAACCGCCGAAGCTGTTGACTTCAGCAATTCCAGGAGTGCCTAATAATTGCCTTCGCACAATCCAATCTTGGATAGTTCGTAAGGCAGTGGCATCATATTTCTGCTCGTAACCTGGCTTAGCGTGAACGACATACTGGTATATTTCTCCAAGCCCTGTAGAAATAGGAGCCATTTCGGGGTTACCGAGACCCGGAGGAATAGAGTTTTTTGCTTCCGGCAGTCGTTCAGCCACCTGTTGTCTGGCCCAATAAATATCGGCATCATCGTGAAAAACGATGGTAACAACTGAAAGACCGAACCGTGAAATAGACCTCACTTCCTGTATCTCAGGAATTGTGGACATGGTTTGTTCTATCGGATAGGAAATAAACTGTTCTATTTCCTGAGTCGCTAATGAAGGGCTAAGGGTAATAACCTGTACCTGATTATTCGTTATATCGGGCACAGCATCTATTGGTAAGGTTTTTAAGGACATGACACCCCAAATGATTAAGCCTAGGGTAAAAAGTCCGATTACCAATTTATTCTTTACGGAAAAATCAATAATTCTATTTAGCATCTGTTTAAAGAGGATTAATATCCAGTAACCAAACGATAATATTTAATGATAATGGCTACGATAGCGCCTATCATTAAAATGGACAGGATGATTATAGAAATATTTCTAAAAGTCCTGAACGGTGGTCGTGGTGAAACTTTTCGTTTCTTTTTACTGGATTTTGTTGTCAAAATCGGCGTAATATGAAAGTGAAACGGGAATTGCCTATTTAGGCAAACAATACATAAGCTGAGATTAGCTTAAAGGAAAGATTACACCAATTGGGGCGGTTGCCAGACAGGAAGGGAAATACCTTTAACAGAAGACGAATAGAAGGAGCTATAATTCTTTTTGAACTCAGGCTTTAGAAGAACCATTTTTCCTAAAACGTGTGGAATAGGTGTACCTGAGCAGCATGAACAACTGCAAAAAGGAGAGCAGCCATCTTTTTGAGGATGATCCTGCTGATGGGCGGATTTGGCTATTTCCTGCTTTACTTTACCCGTAGCCCTAACACCATCTGTACAAGGCATACAGCTTAGCACTAAAACAATAATGGATAATATGAAGGCAGTAATTTTCAAGACTGCAAAGATAGAAAACTAAAGTTGTAAAAATGAAATTACGATCTATAATATTTGTCATGCAGTTCACCTATACCAAAAATGACAGCAAATAATTACCAGTTCAGTAAGTGTACGCGATTGCATGATAAAACTTGGCGCAGCAATCTTAGTTTAAAGTGTGATAATCAAGTATTTAGCAATAGTGATGCTAAGTTCTTGGTTTAACTCCGACTATAAGCCGAATCGGTGATCTCCTTTGACAAGCCTGTACATTCCCCACCATGCCAAAGGCGCCAATACAACAACACTTAGCATTCCTGGGAAATAACCATACGGCTCATTTGTCATAAACGGAAAAACGTAATGTGCAAGCTCTGATATTCCCATTGAAGCGAAAAGCGTCCAGACTGCGTAGTAACCAAGCTCATGTTTCTTTTTAAGCAATAAGGGTAGTATAAGCCAAGCCCCTATGGGTAATACCAACAGTCCAATAATAAGCCCAACGCTAAATTCAGGAACCGTTCCGCCTGTTATTTTTGCTGAAACAACCTCGAAGAATTTCATGCGATTCTCTTCCACTTTATGGAGGAATAAAAAGGCAAACAGCGTAAGCCAATAGGGTATTTTAAGAAATGTCCAGGATGCTCGGGATGGTAATGAAATCCAAAGAATAAAGCCTCCCAAATAACCAATTAAGAAAATAGTCGCATATAAAGCTCCAAGATAATAGTATCCGATCACAGGAATAAGAAGAGAGAAAAGAAATGCGATTATTATGTTACTCTGTTCTTTTTGTGTTGTCATAACTGAAAGGTTTGTCTAAAATTATGAATCTGTTTGTTTATTAAAACTTCATAGGTTGCATTATAGGATCTTCTTAGATGTATCTTCAAAATTGTATCTTTGTGGCAAAATATTCTTGAAGCGTTTTAGCTTTAAGTCCCGCACTGAAACTTAGGAATTTCAATTGGCAATGGGACATAAGTGGAAAACGCTCATGCTACGGCGTGGGCGCACTTATCGTTGCCGGGTTTCCTAAGACCTCAGTGCGGTGAGCTGTTGCCTGCGCTCTTTTTTGTGCAGGCAACAGTCAGAGGAAATCACTAAAAGCAACAGACCATGACTTCAGCCGATCACTACCCGAATTTTGACTACACCGCGGAACAATTATCGAAGTTTCTTGCTGCATGCGACTTTTTTACCATTATGCTGAAAAACGGTGAAATCATTCATTTTACTCCTAAAGATGTACCAGCATTCACAAAATGGTTGGAGAAAAATAAAATAGCGAATATTAGATCAGAGGACGGATGGGTCATAACTAAGAAAACATAAGAACTGATACAATATTCCACGGCAACTATGTTTTCCATTCGCCGCCCGGCTACCACTATCCAAAATGCTATGCAAAAACACCTTACTTATGTAAAGCAGTTTTTTTTCATTGAAAGATTCGTACAAAATACCGCTCATTTTGACAGACGTGGTATTGCTGTTTGCCACAGCTATTTTCATTATGACTTATTGCGAAGAGCGGGCAGATATATACCTGCTACCGAAAGGTTTTAACGGCACTGCTACCGTGTTCTTTAACGAGCCTGCGGGCACACCTGAAAACCGGAGTGGTGAAAAACGCACCTTTAAAATTCCTGCGTCCGGAACTTTACATACGCAAAGTATTTATAAAAAGAAGTGGAACAACTATTACTATGTAAAACAAGACGGTAGCTTACGGCAATTGATGTACGGAGACGCACGTATGGCCGGAGGGGTTTCTTATCGCGCAGTGATTTTGACAGTGTATGGGTTCAGGAAATGAATGTTTCTGAACTCGACACCAATGGTAAAATGGTAACTGTCGCTACTATTATTATTGTAAAACGCAACTATTGACACCATTTTAAATTGCGACATAAACAAGCCACTTGAAGAATCGGTGTTTATATCTTCATCCATTCTCTCCAAGTGGCTTTCTGACGTTACCCCTGCCTATTTGGTACTAAGTGCTTTTAGTTTTTCACTTAGTTCGGTTAAGCCTGCTTTTGTTAGGTAATCATCAGCAATTACGTGTAATTCCTGCAATGCTTCCTGCGGAATACTTTCCAGCAAAGCAGACGATTTATCATCATCTTTCGCCATCAACCCACGTTTGACGACACTGTGCAATAACAGTACGTTTTTGCGGGAGATCCTCATGTCAATCTTCACTGTTTCACTCATGCCAGGGATACTGAGAATAGTATCATATACTTTGGCTACATCACTTGTTGTTAGCATAATCACACGATTTTAATTAAACAATACTCACAGCACAAAAGTAAATAACGCTGCCCTCTGCATCCTCATCAAAATATGATGAGGATAGGTGAATCCCATATCGCCTATTTAACTTCGCTTAGAAGAACTGAATGTGTATTTGATAAATGTGTGGTTATGGATTTCAGTAAGAACCGGCTTTCCGTTAGCGAAGCCAAAGAAATAGATATGGTTCATTTCCTTGCAGGTTTAGGTTATGAACCAGCGAAGATCAGGAACAACGACTATTGGTATCACTCTCCTTTACGGGATGAAAAGACACCTTCATTTAAGGTTAACAGGAGGCTAAACCGCTGGTACGATCACGGTCTTGGCAAAGGTGGCAACCTGGTTGATTTTGCTATCCTCTTTCACGGGTGTACCGTGTCCGAATTACTCCAGAATTTAAGCGGTAATTTTTCCCTTCAAAAGCCGGTTTCCCAACAATCATTTGCGAGAGAAGAACAGGAGAAGCAGATAAAGATTTTAGGCGATTTTGTTCTGTCTTCCAGCGCCCTTTTAAGATACCTGCAGCAACGGCGAATACCCGTTGATGTAGCTGACCATTACTGTCGGGAAGTGCGTTACGAACTTAATGGAAAAGTCTATTACGGTATCGGTTTCAGGAATGATTTGGGAGGCTTTGAAATACGCAATCCTTACTTTAAAGCCAGCAGTTCCCCTAAAGGCATTACGAGCTTTGATAACAATGCCGATGAGGTCATAGTCTTTGAAGGCTTTACCGATTTCCTTTCTTTCAGGGTCGTTCATCAACAAGACCCTGAAGACCGCTTTGATTTTGTAGTGCTGAACTCTGTTTCCTTCTTTGAAACTGCACGTCCCTTTATGGAAAAACATAAGACTATCAAGCTCTATCTTGACAGGGATACTACCGGACAAAATTGCAGCCGATATGCACTTTCCCTAACCAGTAAATACAAGGATGAAAGCAGCCTTTATCAAAACCACAAGGACTTCAATGACTGGATGGTGAATTTCGGCAAGCCGCAAAGGAAACATCAAAAACAGAAGTTGAAATAAAAGACAGCAGAACTATAAGAGCCGCTTTAGCTTCTTAAAAGTGCTTGAGCTTCTTATTTGCTTTAGAGCCTTATCAATGTCCGAAAGAGGTTCTAAAAGCTGAAAGATTGCAACTTTCCCGCAATCGGCCAGATGAACGGTTGTTAAACAACCGGATCTGGCTGCCCATCACTCGGAACTCGTGGGCAGGGTGTCTGAAAGGTGAAAATGAGTTTGAAAACGTGAAAATGATCAGTGATGAAAGAACAAAATTCAAACAGGACACGCATTATCGGGCTGCGTCTGACACCCGATGAGTATGCTAAAATTGAAAAGAAGTGGAAGGCTTCTACCTGTCGAAAGCTAAGCGATTATGTACGTCGAAGCCTGTTCGATAAACCCGTTGTAACAACCTACCGTAACAGCTCACAGGATGACTTAATGGCAGAGCTTACCCGGCTTCGCAGCGAGCTAAATGCAGTAGGAAACAACTTCAATCAAGCTGTTAAAAAGCTCCATACACTCAGCCAGATCGCTGAATTTAAAAGCTGGTTGATAGCGTATGAAGTGGAGAAAAATATCCTTAGCAATAAGGTAGATGAGGTCAGAATAAACGTAAAAAAAATACTGGAAATATGGTTGCAGTGATCAAGCCTGGCCACTCTATGCACCGTATTTTCAACTACAATGAGAACAAAGTTAAAGAAGGTGTAGCAGAGTGCATCGGAGCAGAAAATTTTCCGCTGAATGCTGATGAAATGAGCCTTAAGATTAAGTTAGGTTATCTGCTGAAAAGGACAGAACTGAGAGAGAATGTTAAACGAAACAGCGTACATATTTCCCTCAATTTTGACCCTTCGGAAACACATTTGAGCAAGGAAAAGTTGATGGGAATCGCCAACGTCTATATGCAGAAATTAGGCTTTGGAGAGCAGCCTTATCTTGTTTATCAGCACCATGACGCAGGTCACCCGCATATCCACATAGTCACCACTAACATCCAGCCTAACGGCAATCGTATTGACCTGCATCACCTCGGCATTCGCAAGTCAGAACCTGCAAGAAAAGAGATTGAAAAAATGTTTGGTCTTGTAGTGGCCGATGCCCATGCAAGAAAGCAGGCATTCAGGTTAAAACCTATTGATGCAAAGAAGGTACAATACGGGCGTACAGAAACAAAAAGAGCTATCACCAATGTACTCGATTCGGTATTGTTCAAATATCACTACACCAGTCTGCCGGAGCTAAATGCAGTATTGAAACAGTACAATGTACTGGCGGATCGGGGCAGCGAACATTCAAGAATTTTTCAAGGTGGAGGATTGGTTTACCGCATATTGGATGAGGATGGAAAGCCGGTAGGCGTACCAATAAAAGCCAGTGACTTTTATAATAAGCCCACACTGAAATTTCTGGAAGAAAAATTTACTCTCAATGATGCCAAACGACAACCATTTAAAAGCCGCGTAAAAAATGAAATAGACAGGTTGTTTATTGGTAAAACGCCAACACTGGACGAACTGGTAAATCAACTCGAAAGAAAGGGCATACACGTTGCCTTGCGTCAAAATGATGCCGGGTTGATATATGGCATAACCTACGTAGATCATCAGACCAAAACTGTCTTCAACGGAAGTGCATTGGGTAAGCAATACAGTGCCAAAGCCATACAGGAACGATGCGGCTTGAAAGAAGTGATGAAGTCAGAGTTATTACCACAGGTAGCTCAAAAAGCAGGCAAAGCTACACAGCCTACGCAAGTGACCGACCGCGACGTTAAAACGCTTCCCCAGGATCATATGCCAGCTCCAATTAGCATCCCTGTTGGCAATGCACTGGATGCCTTGATACAACCCGACCAGGTAGCTGATTATATACCCGGTCAGCTAAAGAAAAAAGGCAAGAAAAGAAAAAGAAACAAGAACATTTCCAATAACCAATAAAACGTAAAACAATGGCTGTACAGACAGGTGAGAACGAACAGGCGCTGAGGAAAATTCTGGACATGACCAGGTTGATCAGTATCGTTATTTTAGTGATACACTTCTATTATTATTGCTATGCTGCCTTTCAGGAATGGGAGTTGAGCAGTACTTTCAGCGACCGTATTTTAGGTAATATTTACCGAACAGGTATCTTCAGCAACTTTGTTAAAAGCAAGCTGATTGCTTTAGGCTTTCTGGTGATTTCGCTGCTCGGAGCAAAAGGCCGGAAGGATGAGAAACTGAATTATAAAACAGCTTTCGCCTACCTCATAACGGGGCTGTTGCTCTATTTTGCCAGCTATCTTTCCATGATGCTTCAATTGCCTGCACAGGAGAAGACAATTGTTTATATAAGCATTACCGCAATAGGTTTTTTACTGATACTTTCTGGAGGTACATTGCTTTCCCGGATCATTAAAAGCAAGTTCAACAACAAGGATATTTTTAACAAGGAAAACGAGACGTTTCCGCAGGAAGAACGTTTACTGGAAAATGAATTTTCCATCAACCTGCCGGCACGCTACCGCCTTAAAAACAAGGTTCGCAATAGCTGGATAAATATCATTAACCCTTTCAGGGCGATAATGGTATTAGGTACTCCCGGTGCAGGTAAATCCTATTTCGTAATCAGGCACGTCATTACCCAACATATCCGTAAGGGGTTTACAATGTTTGTGTACGACTTTAAGTTCGATGATCTTTCAAGGATTGCCTACAATTCCTGGTTGAAAAACAAGCACAGGTACGCCAAGCCTCCGCGACTTTTTGTGATCAATTTTGACGACTTAACAAGAAGCCATCGGTGCAATCCTTTGGAGCCATCAGCCATGACCGATATTACTGATGCTGCGGAATCAGCCCGCACCATTTTAATGGGATTAAATAGAGAGTGGATAAAGCGTCAGGGCGATTTTTTCGTGGAATCGCCAATTAATTTCCTGACGGCTGTGATATGGTATCTGAAGAAATATAAGGACGGAGAATTTTGCACGTTGCCACACGTCATAGAACTGATGCAGGCAGATTATGACAGCCTTTTTACATTGTTCAGAACCGAAGCTGCCAAAGAATGTGAGGTATTGATCAATCCGTTTTTGAATGCCTACCTGAATGATGTGATGGAACAACTGGAAGGCCAGATAGCATCTGCTAAAGTGGCTATGGCAAGGCTTTCCTCACCGCAATTGTATTATGTTTTATCGGGCAATGACTTCAATCTCGATGTGAATAATCCTGATGATCCGAAGGTGGTTTGCATGGGTAATAATCCGCAAAAGATACAGATCTATGGGGCGGTGCTTTCGCTTTATGTAACACGCCTTGTAAAGCAGGTCAATAAGAAAGGAAAATTGAAAAGCAGTTTGGTTTTTGACGAGTTCCCAACTATCTATTTGAACAACATGGATAGCCTTATAGCCACAGCAAGGAGCAACAAGGTTTCCACTTGCTTAGGTATTCAGGATTTCAGCCAGCTTCGTAAAGATTATGGCAGGGAGCAGGCAGATGTAATTATGAATATCACGGGCAACATTGTAGCCGGGCAAGTTACAGGTGATACAGCCAAACAACTTTCCGAACGCTTCGGGAAAATCATGCAGGATAGGGAAAGTTATTCTATCAATAGCGGTGATACTTCTATCAGCCGCTCAAAGCAACTGGAAACCGCTATACCGCCTTCAAAAATATCTGCACTGAGTTCCGGCGAGTTCGTAGGCATGGTAGCTGACGATCCTGATAATAAAATAGACCTGAAGGCCTGCCATTGTGAAATTATCAATAACCACGATGCACTGAAAAGAGAGCAAGCAAGCTACAA
>CAZGSG010000044.1:9441-26724 GCA_964528095.1 uncultured Terrimonas sp. | reverse complement strand
AGCCCCTTATGCTGCAATGGGTATACAAGATCAAGCCCGTGTGCAAGTACACCAACGGTCGATAACTGATTTTGCAAGGCATTTTTATGCGCGATAGCATCGATACCATGGGCAAGACCACTTACAACCAGTACATTCTGCGCCGCCAGATCGCAGATCAGTTTTTCAGTAACCATTTTTCCATAGGGCGTATGCGTGCGGGTACCAACAACGGCTACTATCCGCGGCGCATTCAAATCCGCGGTTCCCTTATAATACAAAAGAGTGGGAGGGTCATAACAGTTTAATAAACGCTGCGGATATTTTTTATCGGTAATAAAAAGCGGCGTGATATTGTACTTATCTATAAATGCAATTTCTTCCTCTGCTCTTGCAAAATCCTTAAACGAGCTGATTGTTTTGGCCCTGACTGTTCCGATCCCTTCTATTTTTTCAAGTGATACCCTGCTGGCTTTAAAGATCTCGCTCACATCAAAATGCTGTAATAGTATTTTTGATTGTATAGGGCCAATATTTGGCAATAAGGTTAGGGCTACCTGGTGTAAAAGGTCTTGGTACATGGGCAATGCTTCGTCCAAATTTATTATTTCTGACGAAGTGGGTAAAGTGTTTTCAGCGTAGAATAGATGTATAAAACACAGGGATTAATTCAAAAACTGCCCCCTTATAGGGAAACCATTTTTGAATTCGAAAAAATCGGCCAACCTGAATCAGTCTCTCTTACTGCGTGAGTACTTTCATTTCTGTTCTTCTGTTCATGGCTCTTCCTTGCTCTGTGCTATTATCTGCTCTTGGTTTTGTTTCTCCAAACCCTTTTGCATACAGACGCAATGCGGAGATCCGTTTGCTTTGTAAATAGTCTACCACTGTCTTTGCACGGTTATTACTCAGCACCATGTTTTCGGCAGGTTTGCCCACATTATCCGTATGCCCGCCTATTTCGATTTTTACAGTGGGATTGTCGTTGAGTAATTGCACCAGTTGATCCAGTTCTATCTGTGATTCGGGTTTAAGATCATATTTATTTACGTCAAAGAAAATATTATTCAGTACCACGGTTGCATTCACTTCAATTGGTTGCAGCGGTATGTTCTTTTCATAGGTGGAATCGGGTGATCCTGTTTTTAATGAGAAATTATCAGAATAGAATAAATATCCCTTCCTGCCTACATTGAATGCATAGTCTTTCCCAACGGGAAGCGTGATCAGGTAATTACCCAGCTCGTCTGTTTGCACATCATTGATTGTTTGTTTGGTATCAAGATCGATTAGTTGCACAGAAGACGGGAGACCCTTACTGGTCTTCTGGTCAAACACTTTTCCTTTTACCCATAAAGTTTTATTCGGTCTTATATCTTCCCGCAATTCGAAATGATATATATCAAGCCCGCCCTTGCTATCGCTTTTATCACTCGAATAATATGCAGTCGATCCTTCGGCCGTAATGAATAAAGTGCCTTCTTTGTTGATGGTATTGATCGGGTATCCAAGATTTACCGGCGTGGACCATTTATTACCCGCATTTTTCCTGGTATAAAAAAGATCATCGTCTCCATAGCCCGGCCAGAAATTGGAGGTGAAATAAAAGGTCTGGTTATCAGCATGCATAAAAGGACACTGTTCATCACCGGCTGTATTTATTTCCGGTCCCAGGTTTTCCGGCTCTCCCCATTTACCATTGGGCAATCGGTGAGAAACATAGATATCGCAACCACCATAACCACCCAAACGCCTGCTGGAAAAGTAAAGGTCTTTTTTGTCAGGAGAAAGACAGGGTTGGGATTCCCATTGATCGGAATTGATATTTCGACCCATGTTGGTGGCTTCACTCCATCCTTCCTTGCCCAGGTAAGAAATATACAGATCACAACTGCCAAAACCTTCAGGGCGATTACAGGCTGTAAATACAAGTACCTGGCCATCTACCGAAATATTCTGTGCACCTTCATTATCCGGCGTGTTTACACTTCCTTTCACGGGTCCTGCTTTACTCCATTCAGTACCGTTTCTTTCACTGAAATAAAAATCTTCATTGATATAACCGACCTTACGGGTAAAGAGTAACTCTTTTCCATCAATCGTAAGCGAAGGAAAATACTCTGAAAAAGCGCTGTTTACATTATTGCCCTCGTTAATCGGCGCGAATACATATTTGCTGCCCGCGTTTTTCTTTGCATAATCAACAGCAAATTCATAACAACGTTTACGATATTGAGCTGCTTTGAGCGAGGTAGAATTAAGTGGCGGTTTCTTTTCAAGCATTTCGTTGATCGCATTCAGTGCTTTTTCAAATTCGCCCTGCGCGGCCAGGTTGATGCTGTAGGAGAGTTTATACTCCATTGTATAGTCTGGATCCATGGCAAATGCCTTTTCATAAAACTCCGTACTGCTTTTATGACTTTTTAGCTGGCTGTATACCCCGCCCAGTGATAAATAAGCATCTACATAATTTTTGTCAATTTCTATAGCCTGCAGGAGTAGCCCGGCTGATAGGGTCAGGTTATTTTCCGAAGCTCTTACCATTGCCTGATCGTACAGTGTTACTGCCTTCCTGTTTATTTTGCTGGCATCGTATCGCTGTGAAAGGCCGGCCTGGGAACCGGCAATAAGCAGGAATAAGAGAACAATGTTTTTCATCGGCGGGTATATATTGCTGGTAAAGTTAGGGTTTTGTTTTTGGGAGTTTTACCACTTGATAACGCCTGGCTAACCTTCTTATTGTCAAAGGAAAAGCTAAGTTTCTGTTGAAATCCAATGCAAATTATCTGACCGGCTGAAAGTCCAAATACGGAATCGTATTGAAATAGCTAAACAAGAGATTTTTGTCAGTTGTAAAAATAAAAAAGAACTTAGGAGTAACCTTTGCGCAATTATTTCTTCTTTAGATAAGGAAAAGAATAGAGAACATGTTGAGTGTTTTTCATAAGTGAATTCCTGTCCCGCCCCTTGATACAGAACCATCCCGCACAAACAAGTCACTAAAACCAACTATATATTTATGAAAAAGTACATTGCTGAATTTATTGGAACCCTCGCGCTTGTTCTTTTCGGATGCGGCGCCGCGGTAGTAGCCGGTATTTCATCCACAGGCCCTGCCGGCATTGGCTTATTGGGAATTGCTTTTGCATTTGGTCTTGCCGTAGTGGTAATGGCGTATGCTATTGGGCCAATCACCGGCTGTCATATCAATCCCGCCATCACAGTGGCCATGCTTGTGGCAGGTAAAATAAAGACCACGGATGCTGCAGGCTATATTGTAGCACAGTTTGCGGGTGCTGTGGCTGGTGCAGGCATACTATTAACCATACAGAATGGATTGCCAGGATTTCAACCAGGTGAATGGGCGCTTGGATCAAATGGATGGGGAGAAGGATATCTTGCCGGTTATTCTACAACAGCCGCGTTTATAACAGAAACAGTATTAACATTCCTGTTCCTGTTTGTCATTTTTGCTACTACTTCTAAATTAGGTAATAGCAATATGGCAGGGTTGGCCATCGGGCTCACATTGGTATTGATCCACCTGGTTGCAATACCAATCACCGGCACTTCTGTAAACCCGGCACGTAGTTTTGGTCCGGCAATTTTTGCGGGAGGGAAAGCTCTCTCACAGTTATGGTTATTTATACTGGCTCCATTGGTAGGTGGAATTTTAGCGGCGATAACCTGGAAGGGAATTTTTGAAAAGGGAAATGGATAGTTTAAGACAACGCAGAAGAGTACACTTACCTGGTTTAACACGGAGGTACGGGTGATCAGTTTTTGTATCAGTAGGGCTGTATTTTCCTGTATAGTAGGAATATTGAAGTTTAAAATAGGGAGACACGGATCAGGCAGATTCATTAAAGAATTTTGAACCTTCCGTGCCTCCCTATTTTAAACTTCAATATTTTTTATGCTTGGGTGATAGCAGGAGTTACTGATACAAAGACTGATCACCCGTACCTCCGTGTTAAACAAATAAAGAAATCTGTGTTTTCAATATCTTCAGGGAACGTTGATATACTTATGTAATTGCATGCTGAGTTCCCATTTAGGATGTTGTTTTATATACTCAACGATGAGCGGAGTCATTTCGGCCGCTTTGCTCCATTCGGGTTGCAGGTATAATTTGCAGGAAGGCGCGCATTGCGCAGCAAATTTTTCTCCCCATGCAAAATCCGATTTATTGTAGATGATGATCTTTAATTCATCTGCCTCAGGCATTATTTCAGGCAGGGGCGCTTTGAATTTTTTAGGTGATAAACAAATCCAGTCCCAGCTGCCGCTTAAGCGTGAAGAACCCGATGTTTCTATATTGGTTTTTAAACCAGCCTCCTGTAATGTATGCGTAAGCAGATCAAGATCATGTAATAAAGGTTCTCCACCCGTAATCACGACGATCTCGGCAGCTGTTTTTTTTACTTCTTCTTTTAAAAAATCAATTTCTATCAGTGGATGTTTAGCCGCATCCCAGCTTTCTTTTACATCGCACCATACGCAACCCACATCACAGCCTCCGAGCCGGATAAAGTAGGCGGCCTTGCCCTGGTGATAACCCTCTCCCTGGATGGTATAAAAATATTCCATCACCGGCAGGGTAGCTATTGTATGTTTGGTCAGTTGTTGCAAGTAATATACAGGTTGATCATTCAGGTTTTTTAACTCGGTAGCAGGCAGTTTCCCAAAGGAAGATATCAGTTTTTCCGGCTGCATGAAATATAGGTATTCTTCATCAGCGCAGCGATCGTCATGGGCCCTACACCACCGGGTACTGGCGTTATATAAGATGATTTTGCCGATACAGTTTCAAAAAGCACATCTCCCTTTAATGAAAAGCCGCTTTTCTTTTGTATATCTTTTACCCTGGTAATACCTACATCAATAATGACAGCGCCTTCTTTTACCATCTCTGCCTTCAGAAAACCGGGTTTCCCCAATGCGGCCACAATGATATCCGCCTGCAGGCAAATTTCCTGCAGGTTTGTTGTATGGGAATGACAAAGCGTGACAGTGCAATTGCCTGGATTGGCATTGCTGCTTAGTAATATACTCATAGGCCGGCCTACAATATTGCTTCTTCCTATCACTACAGCATGTTTTCCTTTGGTGTCTATCTTATAATGTTCCAGCAACAGCATAATGCCGTAC
The DNA here is from genome assembly GCA_964528095.1 of uncultured Terrimonas sp. Lineage (GTDB taxonomy): Bacteria > Bacteroidota > Bacteroidia > Chitinophagales > Chitinophagaceae > CAZGSG01. Next base: position 21,594 of record CAZGSG010000044.1, on the reverse strand, counting down.
GGCGTTGCAGGCAGGAAGGTCGGCAAGCCCTGTACCATTTTTCCTACATTCACCGGGTGAAAACCATCTACATCTTTGTCGGGATGAATGCTATTGATCACTTTCTCATCCGAAATATGTTTTGGCAGAGGTAATTGCACAAGTATACCATCTATATCCATATCGTCGTTGAGGGTTTCGATCATTTCGAGTAGTCTGGCTTCTGATACATCCGCTTCAAACTTTATCAGCGTGGATTTAAATCCCGTTTCTTCACAGGCTTTTACTTTGGCCGCCACATAGGTTTCGCTTGCCCCATTCGTTCCCACCAGTACTGCTGCAAGATGGGGTACTTTCCTGCCTTCGATTGATCTTTGCGCAACATTGATTTTCAGGGTGTCTTTGATAGCCTGGGCGGCTTTTTTACCATCCAAAATTTCCATGCCGCAAAAGTAATCAAAAGGCTTTTTATACGGGATATTTTAATGGGGTTGCGGGCAAATCATTTGCCTGGCGAATAGCCCCGTAAAAAACATTTTCTGATCGTTTAAATCCCGCGGCTATAATAACAGACCCCAATAATTTGCTCCTGCTAAACCTTTTTAAGTGAAAAAGAAAAACACCCTGTTATTTATGTTGGGCTGGTTGTTATCCAATTATGGCCAGGGGCAGTCAGCCCGGAGCACTACAATGAGCGCATACCTGGGTACAGGTGTTTACACGAATAATCATACAGATGGCTTCTCTTTCCTGGCCAACCAGGCATCCCTGGCGCAGTTAAAAAACGCATCTGCGGGAATATATAGCGAAAGAAGATTCCTGCTGGAAGAGCTGGCCACTACTATCGCAGTACTCACAATGCCTGTTACTTCCGGTAATGCCGGGTTGAAGCTTTCCATGACGGGTAATGCGGGCTATAATGAATTAGCCGGAGGACTTGCTTATGGCAGGAAACTGGGCAATAAAATGGACATAGGCGTTCAATTCGACTACACAAGCATAAAGATCACAGGTTATGGAACCGCTGTAGCATGGAGTTTCGAGATAGGTAGCGTGATACACCTCACAGAGAAATTGCATACTGGCATACATATCAATAATCCTATGGGCGGCAAATTCTCTTCCGGCAAAAAACTTCCTGCTGTGTATACAATCGGTTGGTGCTACGAGGCAGGAATCAATTTTTGTTTTACAATACAAATGATCAAGGAAGAAGGCCAGCCGGTGAATATACATGCCGGGTTAGAATATGTAATTGTTCCGGGGTTATTTCTCAGGGGAGGTATTGCTTCGGCCACTTCTTCTATCTATACAGGCATTGGGTTGTTATGGGAAAAAACAAGATTTGATGTAACCACTTCGTATCATCCGCAGTTGGGAATAACTCCAGGGATTTTATTACTTATCAATTTCAAACAGAAAAAAATATGAGGATGATATTGATCATAATGAATATTTTTTGTTTCAGCATTGGAGTGATTTATTCCCAGGAAATACCGCTTGCTACCGAGCAACAACTTGAAGAGTTGGCAGACAGGGAACAGGCAGATACAGAAGATGATACCCATCTTTTACGGCTGGAACAATATAAAAAACACCCTCTTGATATTAATATTGCGGACGCAGATGAATTAAAAGAACTGAATATGCTCAGCGATCTGCAAATCGCCAGTTTTCTATCCTACCGAAGATTATTGGGAAGGCTGATCAGCATTTATGAACTACAGGCGATACCTGCATGGGATATACAGATGATCCGTAGGTTGCTGCCATTTATTAGAATCGGCGCGGCAGTATCGATGGAGGAAGATATGCGTGCGCGAATAAAAAACGGGGAGCATAGCTTTTTATTCAGGGTAGCACAGGTAATAGAAAGATCGAAAGGGTATATTGATGCTGGCAATGGTGCCCCGTACCAGGGAAGTCCGCAAAGGGTTTATTTCCGGTACAGGTATAATTATAAAAACCTGTTTCAGTACGGAATCACCGGCGATAAGGATGCGGGCGAATTCTTTTTTAAGGGTAAGCAAAAAGCAGGCTTTGATTTTTATTCCTTTCATTTATTTGTAAGAAAACTTGGTAGTATCCAGGCATTGGCAATCGGTGATTTTACCGTCAATATGGGACAGGGTTTGATACACTGGCAGGGACTTGCATTCAAGAAAAGTGTGGAAGTGATGGGTACCAGGCGACAGTCGGCTATTCTGCGGCCATACAGCTCTGCCGGCGAATTCAATTTCAACAGGGGGGTAGGTATCACAATACGGAAGGCTAACATGGAAGCATCGGTATTTATTTCAGCAAGAAAAATAAGTACTAACCAGGAAAAAATCCCGGGCGAGGTTATTTCTTCATTTCTCAATTCAGGTCTTCATCGTACATTAACAGAAAATGAGAACAGGAACAATGCCAGTCAATTTTCGACAGGTGCTGCAATAGCTTACCGGAGTGCTCGCTGGCATGCAGGCATCAATATTGCCGGGCATAATTTTTCATTACCGTTGCAAAAAAGAGATGAGCCCTATAATCTTTTTTCAATAAAAGGGCGACGATGGATCAATTCCAGTGTTGATTATAGTTATACTTATAAGAACTTACACTTATTTGGTGAAGCGGCCGTGGATAGGTTTATGAATAAGGCGTTTATTAATGGTATGTTGATAAGCATTGATCCCAGGGTTGATCTTTCCGTGGTACAAAGAAGCATTGGCAAAGCTTACCAGTCCGTAAATGGAAATGCTTTTACAGAAAATACATCTCCAACCAATGAGTCCGGTTGGTATACGGGCATTGCAATACGACCAGCAGATAATTGGCGACTTGATACATATGCGGATATTTATGGATTCCATTGGTTAAAATACCTTGTAGACGCTCCCAGCTATGGGCATGATTTCTTAATCCAGTTGACTTACACAGCTGGCAGAAAAACAGAGATCTATGCGAGATTTAAAAATGAAAGTAAACAAGGCAATGAATCCGATAATACCAGCGCGGCCAACTACCTGGTGAAGTTGTCCAAACAGAACTGGAGGATACATATTAATTATAAGCTGAGTCCTTCATTAACCTGGAGAAACAGGGCAGAACTGTGTTGGTATGATAAGAAAGGAAATAATCCAGCAAACGGGTTTCTTTTATATGCGGACCTGTTTATCAAACCTATGCCTGGAAAATATTCCACTACGATACGCCTACAATATTTCGAGACAGATAATTACAATTCGCGAATGTATGCCTACGAAAACGACGTATTATACAGTTATTCTGTCCCTGTTTTTTATGAGAGGGGTTATCGTTATTATGTGATTCTCAATCTGGATATAGGTAAAAGTCTATCGTGCTGGATTCGCTGTTCACAGACTATATATACAGATAATAAGACAATCGGATCAGGTCTTGATGAGATCAATGGAAATAAAAAAAATGAAATGAAGTTTCAAATACGCTATATTTTTTAAGGCAGTATTTGCTGGTTTTATTTTTTTGTTAAATAAATATAAAAATGGCGCAGCAATTCAAATCTTTTACTTGTCTCACCTAACGAGTCGCTGTCCAAATGGACAAATTTCCTTTACGAACCTTCACCAAGAGTCACACCAATACTGCTTTAGAGAAGCCCAGGCAATCAAGCTAAGGGTAAATTTCGTTGATCGGGATCAAAGTTTTTTTAACTAAAATCGAAATTCACATGAGAAAAATTGCATCACTGCTTGCAGTGTTGATGCTTTGCAGCGCATTGGCATTTGCACAAACTCGCACTATTTCCGGGCAGGTAAAGGACAGTAAAGGTGATCCTGTACCATTCGCCAACATTACCGTTAAAGGCACTAATCTGGGTGTCGCTGCAGATGTAAATGGTAATTTTAAAATTGATGTTAAGGATGGAGAATCGCTGATCATTACTTCGACCAGTTTTACTGAACAGGAAGTAAAAGTAGGGACAGAGTCTACGATCACGATCACTTTACAATCGCAGGGCAATCTGCAGGAAGTTGTGGTGACTGCTTTAGGTATACGACGTACGCGTAACCAGACACCTTATGCTGCACAACGATTATCTGGAGATGATGTAAGCCGTGCAAGAAGTTCTAACTTTTTGCAAAACATGTCTGGTAAAGTGGCGGGCCTGGATGTAAAACAGACCAATACCCTTGGAGGTTCCACCAATATTGTATTACGGGGAACTAAATCAATAACAGGCGATAACCAGGCGCTGTTTGTGGTTGATGGCGTACCATATAATAACGCCAATAACAATACGGCCAATCAAAGGACCGGAAGAGGTGGTTATGATTATGGTAATTCAGCCGCGGATATTAATCCCGATGATATCGCCTCTATCACTGTGCTAAAAGGAGCAGCAGCGAGCGCTCTTTATGGTTCACAAGGTGCAAATGGAGTGATACTTATTACTACCAAGAAAAATGCAAAAGGATTAGGTATTACTGTTAACTCGGGTGTTACTGTAGGCAAAGTTGATAAATCAACTTTTGCCAAGTATCAGAAAGAGTATGGCGCTGGTTATGGCGCATTTTATGAGGATCCGACTGGTTATTTTTTATACAGGGACGTAAATGGAGATGGCATTGATGACCTGATCGCCCCATTCCTGGAAGATGCTTCTTACGGAGCCAAGTATGATCCCAGCCTGATGGTATACCAATGGGATTCGTTTGATCCAACTTCTCCCAATTTTGGAAAAGCGGCACCCTGGGTAGGGTCGCCAAACGATCCTTCTACTTTTTTCAGATCCCCGGTTTCTTCTAACCAAAGCATATTTGTAGATGGCGGAACAGACAAGGGATCATTTAAACTTGGTTATACAAGAAATGACGACAATGGAATATTGCCTAATAGTAAAGTGACCAAGAACCTGGTCAATTTTGGAGGTACTTATAACATTACCTCTAAATTAACCGCAGGTGCAAATCTTAGTTTTTCCAATATTGCCGGTAAAGGAAGATTTGGTACCGGGTATGATGATAAAAACCTGATGACAAATTTCCGCCAGTGGTGGGAAACCAATGTGGATCTCAAAGACCAGAAAGCAGCGTATTTCAGAACACATACCAATGCAACATGGAACCTGAAGGATCCTGATAACCTGATTGCTAATTTCTGGGATAATCCTTATTTCACCCGTTACGAAAATTACGAGAACGATAGTCGCAACCGTTATTTTGGTAATACAAGTCTGAACTATAAAATAACGGACTGGTTAAATTTACTCGGCCGGATCTCGCTCGATTCATATGATGAAATGCAGGAAGAAAGACAGGCTGTTGGAAGCGTAACAACTTCATCTTATTCCAGGTTTAATCGTTCTTACAGGGAAACAAACTATGATCTGTTGCTTAATATGGATAAGGACCTGTCTACAGATTTTAACTTTAAGGCGCTGTTGGGTACCAATCTCAGGAGACAGCGGACAGAGAGTATCAGGGCTACTACAAACGGAGGCCTGATCGTACCTGAAGTATATGCACTTTCTAATTCACTGAACACACCAAATGCGCCGGTTGAGTTTGCAGGAACAAGGGAAGTACAGGGTGTTTTTGCGGGTGCTACACTTACCTGGAGAGACATGCTTACCCTGGATGCTACCATCAGGAGAGACAAATCATCTACGTTGCCTGAGGCAAACAATGTATATTATTATCCATCTGTTTCCGGTGGCTTTGTATTCTCGAAATTATTACCAGCAGCTACCTGGCTTTCTTTTGGTCAGTTGCGGGCCAACTATGCGGAAGTGGGTGCCGATGCCCCTATATTCAGTGTGTACGATGTTTATGCTGTAGTACCACCAATTGGTTCTAATCCGCAGTCTTCCGTTACAGGTGTGAAAAATAATCCAGACCTCTTGCCTGAAAGGACCCGTAGTTATGAACTTGGTTTGGAAATGGCTTTTTTAAAGAATCGCGCCGGATTTGATGTAAGCTATTATAACGCGAAATCTATTGATCAGATCACACCGGTGATCTTATCAACCGCTACAGGTTACAATTCAAAAATACTGAATGCGGGAACAATAGAGAATAAAGGAATAGAAGTAACCGTGTTCGGAGCTCCTTTCCAGAGCAAAGATTTTTCATGGAATATCAATGTGAACTTTGCGCGTAACAGGAACAAGGTCGTAAAACTGTTTGAAGGCGCGGAAAACCTGGTGCTTGCTGATTTCCAGGGTGGCGTTTCGTTGAATGCAACAATCGGTCAGCCATATGGAACTATCCGCGGAGCTAATTTTGTATACACCAAGGAAGCTGGTAAAGAAACATCTGCAAAAACAGTAGGTGCCAATGGCCGTTATCTTTTGTCACCACTTTCCAATGAAGTAATAGGTAATGCAAATCCAGACTGGACCGGCGGTGTAAGTAATACTTTCCGTTATAAGGACGTGTCATTGAGCTTTCTTATAGATACAAGGCAAGGTGGGGATATCTTTTCACTGGATCTTTATTATGGTATGGGAACAGGATTATATCCCGAAACAGTTGAGCTGAATGATAAGGGTATGCCTGCCAGGAATACTATTGCAAATGGAGGAGGTATTATATTACCAGGTGTAAAAGCTGATGGTACTCCTAATGATATCCGTCGTGCAAATTCTGAAGGTACGCTTGGTTATCGTCAACCTGCTGCAGGGTTTGTATATGATGCGAGTTATGTCAAATTGAGAGAGGTGGCGCTGAGTTATGCTTTGCCAAAAACATTCGTAAGCAAACTGAAATATTTTAAGGGCATTGATGTATCCCTTGTTGGGAGAAATCTTTGGATCATAGATAAGAACCTTCCTTATGCTGATCCTGAAGAATCGATCAGTTCAGGTAACCTGCAGGGATACCAGAGTGGAGCATATCCCACAACAAGAACGTTCACTCTTAATGCAAAATTCAGACTCTAATAGACTACTATGAAAAGAATATTATATGCTTTAGCAATCGTTGTTGTAGTTACAACAGCCTGCACAAAAAATTTAAAAGAACTGAATGTTGATCCCAAAAATCCCTCAACGGCTCCGTCGTATGCATTTTTTACCAATGCAGAAAGATCTTTGGGTGGTGCATTAACTTCAGCCAATGTTAATCTAAATATTTTCCGGCTTATCGTACAACACTGGCAGGAAACACAGTATCCTGAAGAAAGCCAGTATGACCTGGGTACAAGAGAAATCAATGATAATATCTGGAATGCCTTATACAGGGATGTGATCAGGGATCTTCGTGAAGCAAAAACATTGATACCAGCTGATGTGCTGAACGTAGATAAAACACCTAATGTCAACAAACAAAAAAACCAGATAGCAATTGCCGAGGTGTTAGAGATCTATACATGGTATTACCTTGTTACAACCTATGGTAATATTCCCTATTCAGAGGCAATGGATATTGATAAACCTTTTCCCGTGTATGATGATGCCAAGACCGTATATTATGATCTGCTGACAAGATTGGACGCGGCTATTGCGAATTTTAATGTTTCAGCTGACGGATTTGGAGGCGCTGATATCATATATGGTGGCAATGTTACGCTTTGGAAGAAATTTGCAAACTCCCTTAAACTGAAAATGGGCATTACCATTGCAGATGATGATAACGCCAAGGCAAAAACCACGGTGGAAGCAGCAGTAACCGGTGGTGTATTTACATCAAACACCGATAATGCCGAACTGGCTTTTGTAGGAGCTCCACCGAATACCAATCCTATCTGGGTAGACCTGGTACAAAGTGGTCGTGATGATTTTGTTGCGGCAAGCACACTGGTTAACCAGCTAAAAGCATTCAATGATCCCCGGATCGATGATTACTTTACATTTGACCAATCAGGCGCAGATTATACAGGCGCACCTCCGGGACAAGCATCTGCATACGCGCAGTATTCACATGTGAATCCTGATATTACACAACCTGCTTTCCCTGGTTTATTAATGGATTATTCGGAAGTAGAATTTTACCTGGCTGAAGCTGCCCAGCGTGGGTACACAGTAGGGGGTACCGCTGCTACACATTATGCTAATGCTGTTAGGGCATCCATTGTTTATTGGGGTGGCACTATTGCTGAAGCTACGGCCTATCTTTTACAGCCCGGAGTAATTTATAACCCGGTAAATTGGAGGCAAAGTATTGGTATTCAACAATGGATTGCGTTTTATAATAGGGGATATGATGCCTGGAATTCCTGGAGAAAATTGGATTATCCTCAACTGGCTCCTGCCCAGGATGCATTATCTGCGATCCCTGTGCGATATCCATACCCGGTTAATGAACAGAATGTCAACCGGTTGAATCTGGAAGCCGCATCTGATGCCATTGGTGGAGATGATGTGGAAACCAAGCTATGGTTTGATAAATTCTAGGATACCATATATATGTAGATATATGTAAATTTTTCAAAATAGGCCGCCGAAACGCGGCCTATTTTAGTTTAATCGCATTAATAAGGGTTTAATATTAATTTTTATGATGTAAGACAATAATTTCTGAGGGAGTAATGATTTTTTCTTTCCACTTTAAGTTTTTGTTAAAAAAACCTTTAACTTGGCGCAGCATTTTGAGCCAACCACCTGTCTCAAAATGTAACCATTACTCTGATATTTATCCTGACCTTGAAAATTTACGGTTTTCGTTCACATTCATAACAATCAAAATTAGCGTTCACATGAGAAAACTTCTTACGATGTTTTCTTTGCTGCTGCTTTGTACAACAGTTACATTGGCGCAACAAAGGCAAATCACAGGAAAAATCACAGACAAAAACGGCCAACCGGTAAGCGGGGCTACCATCCAGGTCAAAGGCACCAACACGGGTACTTCGGCAGCTGCTGATGGTTCTTTCACAGTTAACGCCAAATCTGGCGATGTTCTCGAAATCTCTGCTGTTAACTTTGGTTCCCTTAGCGTTCGCGTTGGTAGCGGCTCTACTGTAGGGTCTGTTGCATTGGAAACCAAAGAAAACGTGATGGATGAGGTGGTTGTAACAGCGGGTGGTTTGATCCGCAAAAAACGTGAAGAAGGTTACAACGCTACACGTGTTACAGCTCAACAAATCACACAGGCAAAAGCGACCAACGTAGCAGCCAGCTTAACTGGTAAGGTTGCTGGTCTGCAGGTAAATGCGATCAATGGTGGTGTTAACCCAACTGTTCGTCTTGTATTAAGAGGTAACCGTTCTTTGTTAGGAAACAACAACGCCTTATTGGTTGTTGATAACGTGATCGTTCCGAATGATATCCTGGGTAACTTAAACCCTGAAGATATTGAAGACATCAACGTATTGAACGGTGCAGGTGCTGCTGCCTTATATGGTTCTGACGCATCTAATGGTGCGATCATCGTTACCACTAAAAAAGGTAAACCAGGTGTAAACACGGTAAAAATCTCTAACACGACAACTGTAGAGCAGGTTAGTTTTTATCCTAAACTGCAAACGGAATTCGGTTCCGGTTGGCAGACTGGGGCTTTCACTCCTTATGAGAACCAACAATATGGTCCTCGTTTTGATGGCAGCCTTAGGCAAATAGGTCGTCCAAGCCTGACTGGCGAAATACAGGAAGTTCCTTATTCCGCTAATAATGATCGTAAAAAATTCTGGGAAACTGGTTTACAGAATCAAAGCGATTTCCAGATCACTTCAAGTGATGAAAAATCTTCTTACTTTATATCAGGTCAGTACCTGACAGTAGAAGGAACTACTCCAAGAGATCGTTACAATCGTGCCCAGGTACGTTTTAACGGTAGCCGTAATGTAGTAAAGGGATTGAAATTGTCTTATACAGCAAACTATATCCAGAACAGGTATGATATCACTACGCAGACTGGTAGTATCTACAACAATCTGTTGAATACTCCAGCCTGGGCTCCATTGACAAAATACAAGAACTGGGAATCTGATTTCTGGTCTAGCCCTGAAGGTTATTATAATGACTATTATGCTAACCCTTATTTTACATTGGCAAACAACCGTCAGAAAAATCGTAATGATTATCTGAGTGGTAATACAGAATTGAGCTGGGCTCCTGCAAGCTGGGTTGATGTTATTGCCCGTGTAGGTTTAACAACAAGAAACCAGAGCGATAAAACAACTACTGGTCGTTATATCTTCTCTAATGGTAACTCTTACATCACAGGAAGTAAGGCAAGTGTTGCCGGTGGTGTTTCTGATGGAATGTTCTATTCTACGCAGATCAACACGGACCTGTTGATTTCGTTCAAAAAAAGAATCCAGGACTTCAAACTTAATCTGACAGTTGGACACAGTTTAAGAAACAATACATCTAAATCTACCAGCGTAAGCTCAAACGGCGGTATCGTTGTTCCTGATCTTTATAATATCAGCAACAGGGTTTCCGAGTTTCCAGGTGCTAGCGAAGGAAATTCTACAGCGCGCCAGTTTGGTGTGTTTGGAAAATTCCAGGTTGGATATAAAAACTGGTTGTTCGTAGATGTTACCGGTCGTAATGACTGGAGATCTGTACTGGATCCAGAAAGCCGTTCTTTCTTCTATCCTTCTGCTGATGTTTCTTTCATCGCGTCAGAAGCGATCGAAGCGCTTAAGAACAGCAAATTTATCAATACACTGAAAATCCGTGGAGGTTGGTCTCAGGTTGGTAACGTAAATATCGATCCATATTCACTGCTGCCTACATTTTCTCCTGCAAGTGGATTTCCTTTCTCTTCTGCAGGTCCGGGTTATACAGTTGACAACCGTATCGTTGCTCCTGGTATCAAACCAGAGATCACTACAGGTTATGAAGGTGGATTTGATATCGACATGTTAGATCAGCGCATCAGTGCAGGTGTTACTTATTATTCTACACATACAGTTGACCAGACCGTTCCTACGGGTGTGTCTACTGCAAGTGGTTTCTCCAGTTTCTTAAGGAATACCGGTGAAGTAAGTAACCAGGGTCTGGAAGCGTTACTGCACTATACAGCTATCCGTGGTAAAGACTGGACAGTAACTGTAGGTGGTAACTATACATTCAACAAGAACAAAGTAGTTTCTATCAGTGATGATGTACCTCGTTTAGGTCTTTCAACTGGTGGTTCTGCACAGGTATATGCAATTCCTGACCTGTATTTCCCTGTACTGGTTGGTACTGATTATATCAAGGATGATCAGGGTAGAGTTGTTGTTGATCGTATTACAGGATATCCTGTTGGAACTACCGATGGTAATATTCTTGGTAATACCAATCCTAAACACCGTTTAGGTCTTGACCTGGAAGTAAAATACAAGAGCTTCCGTCTTTGGGCACTTGCTGAATACAGAGGTGGTTATTATTTCTACAATGATATGGGTACAACAATGGACTTCTCTGGTTCTTCAGCCCGTACTGTTATGTATGGCCGCGATCGTTTTGTATTCCCTAATTCTTCTTATGAAGATCCTACTCGTCCAGGTACATATATCGAAAATACCTCTATACAGGTTCGTGATGGTGGTTCAGGTTTCTGGGCAAATGGTGACGGTAACTACAATATGAACGTTGGTTCTAACTATGTGATCAAAGGTGATTTCTGGAAAGTTCGTGAAATAGCATTGTCATATGATCTGCCACGTTCACTGCTTACTAAAACCAAATACATTAAAGGAGCTACTATAAGTGTACAGGGCCGTAATCTTTTCCTCTGGACTCCTAAATCAAACATTTATACAGATCCTGAGTACAACTTCTCTGATGGTAATGCGATTGGTGTAACAACCTTGTCACAGTCACCACCCTCAAGGTATTTTGGCGGTACTCTTTCCTTAACTTTTTAATTGAAAAGAAAATGAAGAAAATAAAATATATAACAATACTGGCATCCGCTGCTGTTCTTACACTGAGCTCGTGTAAGAAGTTCCTGGATGTGAACACAAATCCGAATTCGGCGACCACGTCAACACCGGAATTAGTATTACCACAGGCGCTTACAGCGTTTGCAGGGCAAATCGTTACATTGAACACCTATGGTGCATGGCAGGTTGGCTATTCTTCCAACGCGGGTGGTTTCGGAGCTTTTGGTGCGCAGCACACTTATAACTATGATCAGAATTCTTACACAGGTAACTGGACCGGAGGATATAACAACCTGGAAGATTATGATTATGTGTTAAAAGCTACTGCCGGCAAACCTGAATATATCTATTATAATGCCGCGGCGAGAATTATGAGAGCGTGGGTATATCAAA
>CAZGSG010000044.1:0-9431 GCA_964528095.1 uncultured Terrimonas sp. | reverse complement strand
AGCTTTAAAAGGTACAGCTAACACAGCACCTTCTTATGGTAAAGCAATTGATGTATATAAAGACTTATATACACAGCTGACACAGGCCGTTGCTGATATTAATACAGGCTTAGCAGCTCCTATCGCTCCAAACAGATTCAAAAACGCATATGGTAACGCGGACGTGTTGTTTAACGATAACATGACTAACTGGAAAAAACTGGCCAATACACTTAAATTAAGATTGTTGATCAGGGCTTCTGGTAAACCAGTATTTACTGGCGTAACTCCAAGCTTTGACGCGGCTGGTTTCATAGTTGACGATGCAATCGTTAACCCGGGCTATTCAAATGCTTCGGGAAAACAAAATCCAGCCTGGTCTACTTACCATAGCGGATTTGCGCCTACTGCAGGTGCTGCCCGTTCTATCATTGCCAACGCTTTTGTTGTAGGATTCTATAACGGTACAAAATTGCTTGATTCAAGCCGTGCTAAGGCAATCTACAGAGGCGGTACAAATGTTGGAGCTACCCAAACAGGTTTGCTGGATGGTAATCCAGATGCACCATCGGGTGGCCCATCATGGTTCAGTGGTAACGGATCTACTTATGCATTCGGTGACAATCCTGATGGTAGCTCAGCTGCCAGAAGTGCTATTGGAGTTCTGAAGGGAAGAAACATGGGACAACCGATCATGCTGGCTGCAGAAAGCTATTTCCTGCAAGCTGAAGGTCGTTTAAAAGGTATTCTTACTACAGGAGACCCTGTCGCAACACTTTTTGACAATGGTATACTGGCATCTTTTACTTACCTGTATAAGAATTCGCTGAATACAATTGCTGCTAACCCGTTGAATAAGACAAATCCGGCAACAGATGTAGCACGCTACAAAGCTGACAACGTTGGAGTAACAAACGAACGTCTAGTGAATTTTGCGCTCGCTACCACTGATGCTCAAAAGCTCGAAGCCATCATTACGCAGAAATACATTGCGTTGAATATGATCCACGGGCAGGAAGCATGGGCTGAATTCAGGAGAACTGGTTACCCAACTATTAATAATACTACACCGCTGAATAGATACCAGACATTTGTTTCTATCCTGGGTCAGGCAACTACAACAGACAGGCTGCCGGGAAGGGTCATGTATCCAGCTTCAGAGTATCAATTGAACTCTCAAAATGTACCAACTGGTATTACCACTTTTGGATCAAAGGTATTCTGGGATCGTAGAAATTAATTTTAACAGTTAAATCACCAAGACATGAAAAAATACATTAGTTTTTTAATGATGCTTACAGTGGTTGGGTTTGCCTCCTGTCTTAAGCAGGACCCAAATCTGAATCCTAAAGAATCAAATGATGTGGTTGAAATATTTAACCAGGTCCCAGGGCTTATTGCTTCGGATGTAACCGATCCTTATCCCCTGTATGTTGAAACATTCCCTATTTCTGCGGGTGAAACATTCGAAGTGACTGTTAACTATGCAGGTGCTGGCAATGCCCCACAGGATATCAATGTGAAACTGGGTCTTGATGCACATGCTATCGATGAGTACAATGATTCAACGTCCAATCATTACATCTTGTTGCCTGCAAGCAAATACACAATTGATACATGGGATGTTACTATTCCTAAAGGTCAGAAAAAAGCAACTGCTACTTTCAAATTGAAAACAGAAACTTTTGATTTTGCCGAAGCATATGCATTGCCTGTCAAAATCATGTCTACTTCTTTTGGAAAGATCAGTGGCAACTATGGCACGACTATCTTTAGTGTAGGCGCAAAAAATCCATATGATGGTATTTACCAGTACACGACTTCTGCTAATACTTCGCTGCAGCCAAATAAGAACCTTGAGATAGACCTAATCACCCAGTCGTTGACTAAGGTGAAAATGGGTGCTCCTGGTTTGCTCGCAAGCTATACAAACGAAGTTTTCTACATCGTGAATCCTACAACCAATGCAATTACTGTAGAATGTGCTTCTTTGGGTGTACAAACACCCCAGGACACAAGGAGCAAGTATGATCCTGCTACAAGAACACTTACAGTATTCTGGAAACAGGGTAATGGTGGAAGAACCTTCGAAGAGAAGTTTGTCTACAAAAGAGAACGATAAATTATCAATTGTTCGATAGTTGAACGGGGTTGCCTTAAAGCAGCCCCGTTTTTTTGTAGAGATCTTAACTGGCCCTCTTTGAGTCTTTGTCTTATTTTTGCAAAAATACTTAACCATGTCCGATCAGCAGCAGCCCAATAATCAACTTAACATAGAAATATCAGAAGAGATCGCAGAGGGATCCTATGCAAACCTTGCTATCATTACTCACTCACACGCGGAGTTCGTGATCGATTTTGTAAACGTCATGCCCGGCACTCCCAAAAGCAAGGTGAAGTCGCGCATTATACTGACGCCCCAGCATGCCAAGCGGTTTATGAAAGCTATTACCGAGAATATTAATAAATATGAATCTCTCAACGGCCTGATAAAAGACCTGGAAGAGATACAATTGCCAATGAATTTTGGGGGGCCTACGGCGCAAGCTTAGGGTAGATATTGGATGTAGGACAGAAGGATATTTGATGTAAAGATCACTCTCCTGTTTAAGGAGTGTTGCGGTTTTTATTTTATTGATTGGTGATGTTCTTCAACTGCAATTAGAAATCGATTCAATCTTCTGCCTAGCTCTTCAATTTTATTTTTGAGGTTCAAAAAGATAGTTTCATTTTGTAATGATTTTGTGTCCCATAAATTCTCAAGATGGTCAAGTGTTTCATTATTAGAAGAAAGCGCATATACAATAAATTTGACCCAATCCTGTTTATATCTTCTTCTTCCATAACCTTCCACAATAGTCGCTTTTGTGGATTTACTTGACCTTCTGATCTGTTGACCTTCTTCAAACATTTCAAACCTGGGCAATGATAATGTCATTTCATGCACTTCAATAGCAACTTCTCTCGCAAGCATCCATACAGTTAATTTCTTGTAACTCATACTTTCCTTTTTATCTCTCAAAAAATCTAATGCGCCATATCCTATATCTATCATCCCATATCAACCATCCTATATCTAACATTCCATACCTCACCTCAATAATCCCTTCCTTAAACAAGCCCCTCATCCGCAAAACTATAATACCCATTCTCGCTGACGATGATATGATCCAGTACCCGCATGTCGAAAAGCTTGGCAGCCTCGCTGATCTTGCTGGTAAGAAGTTCGTCGGCGCGACTTGGCCGTAGATTGCCGGAGGGGTGGTTGTGGCAGAGAATGATGCTGACCGCCTGCTCTTCGAGCGCTTTCTTGATGATTATCCGGGGGTCGGCGATCGTACTGGTAATGCCTCCTTCGCTTATTATTTCAAAATGATTGATTTTATTGGCCTGGTTCAGGAATACGACTGCAAAGACCTCATGCCGAAAATCCTTTAATAGCGACTGCAGGTGTTCGGCTGTATCCCTGCTGTTGAAGATGGTCCGCTTGTTAAGGGTTGCAAAGCCCTGTCTTCTCCTGCCCAGTTCCAGGGCAGCTGCGATCGTAATGGCCTTGGCCTTGCCTATTCCTTTGATTTTCATTAAGTCTTTGACAGAAAGCCTGCCAAGTTCCCCCAGGTTATTCTTTCCTAATTTCAACACATCCCTGGCAATTTCTACTGCTGATTTTTGCGGGGTACCCTGGTTGATCAATATGGCAAGCAATTCGGAGTTGCTGAGATTCGCCGGGCCGTTGACTAGTAATTTTTCCCGGGGCTGGTCGTCTTTTGCCCATTTTTTGATAGAGTAATTGTGCTCTTGCATGAAACAAGTTTAGGTAATATATTTATCTCAGCAATATGGTAATAACGGTATTGCGAAGTAAAAAAACCAGTTTTTAGAATCTAAAATCCAACTTATGAAAGCCAGAAGCTTTACCTCTGCCGGTGCACTGCACCCAATCCTTTTCTTTGCAGTAATGTATGTAGTTGTGTTACTGTTATCTATTTTTATCTGCTCCTCATTGTTTTACACATTCAACTCGGATGGGTATGCAAGCGATACAAAAACAGAACAGGCTGCAACGGCAAAGTCAATGCCCATACAGGTTTCCGCTGCTGCTATGGTGCGTTAAAACCTGCAACAGAATAAATTTATAGTATACCCGTGCTGATTGCGGCGATAGTAATATCTTCGCCGCACATTTTTCAGCCATGCAATCCGCTAAAATATTCGCCGGTACCAGTTCAGAATTATTGACAGATCAAATCTGTAAAAATTATGGAGCAAAGCCTGGGAAGATCAATATCCAGCGCTTTAGCGACGGGGAAATCTGCCCCGTTTTCCTGGAAAGTATAAGGGGAGACTTTGTTTTCCTCGTTCAAAGTACGTATTCACCTGCCGACAATCTCATGGAGCTACTGCTCATGATCGACGCGGCCCGTCGTGCTTCTGCTTACAAAGTGATCGCTGTGATGCCTTACTATGGGTATGCCCGCCAGGATCGTAAGGATAAACCCCGCGTTGCCATAGGTAGTAAACTGGTTGCCAATATGTTAGTGGCAGCAGGCGCAGATAGGGTCATTACAATGGACCTCCACGCCCCCCAGATACAGGGCTACTTTGATATACCCGTCGATCACCTGGACAGCCACGCAGTTTTTATCCCCTACATAGAGAATCTGAAGCTGGAAAACCTTACCTTTGCCGCCCCCGATGTGGGAGCTACCAACCGTATCAGGGAAATAGCCAATTATTTCGGCGCTGAAATGGTGATCTGTGATAAGCACCGTAAACGTGCCAATGAGATAGCGAGCATGGTAGTCATCGGAGATGTGACGGGAAAAGATATTGTTCTTATTGATGATATCTGTGACACCGGAGGAACATTGGCAAAAAGTGCAGCTCTTTTAAAAGAAAAAGGCGCCAGGAGTGTAAGGGCATTAATAACACATCCTGTGCTGAGTGGAAAAGCTTACGAGAATATAGAAAACAGTGTATTGGAAGCACTGGTGGTTTGTGATACGATACCATTGAAGAAGACAACACCGAAGATCAAATCCATCTCTGTATCGCAGTTATTTGCCGTGGCAATTCGTAATGCGTTTGAAAATAAGAGCATCACGAGTTTATTCGTTCACTCGCAAAGAAGACAGAGCCTTTAAGGAGTAAATTTTGAGACAACATATAATGACAGGGCCGTAAGGCAACTGCATTGACCTTTTAATAAAACAAACATAACAATGAAAACAATTACAATCGAAGGACAACTGAGGACCGGATTCGGGAAGACCGCCACCCGCCAACTCCGCTCTCAGGAACTTGTGCCTGGTGTAATTTACGGGGGTGCCCAGGAGATCAATTTTGCTGCTCCTGCTGCGGCTTTTAAATCCTTAGTTTATACGCCAAGTTTCCAGCTAGCTGATGTAAAAGTAGACGGTAAGACTTACCGCTGCATTTTGAAAGATCTTCAATTCGACAGGATTGATGATAAACTGACACACGTTGATCTGCTTGAACTGGTAGAAGATAAAAAAGTGATTGCTACTATTCCTGTAAAATTCGTAGGTGTATCTAAAGGTGTAAAGGAAGGTGGTAAGCTGGTCACTAAGATCAAATCACTTAAGGTAAAAACATTACCAAAATACCTGAAAGAACAAATAGAAGTATCTATCGACAACCTGGAGTTGAATGGCAATATCCGTGTTGAAGATGTGAAAGAGGAGAATTATGAAATATTGAATTCTCCACGTATTCCAATTGCTTCTGTGGTATTGACAAGACAATTGAAACAGGAAGAAGCTGCTACTCCTGCCAAAGGTGCTGCGCCTGCCGCGAAAGCCGCTGCTGCTCCTGCCGCCGCCGCTGCTGCGAAGCCTGCTGCCAAAAAATAAACTTGTTGAAAGTATCTTTAAACCCGTATCAGACCGATGCGGGTTTTTTATTGACTAAGTACGAAATTTGAATGATCGATTGAATTATGAAATTTCTTATCGTAGGACTGGGTAACACGGGTAACGAATATGCTCATACCAGGCATAATATAGGATTTGATGTGGTAAATGCTTTCGTGCAGAAACACGCAGGCAGTTTCAGATCAGACAGGCTGGCTTATGTGGCAGACCTGAAATGGAAAGGAAAAATATTCATTTGTATTTGCCCTACCACTTTTATGAACCTGAGTGGTAAAGCGGTGAAATACTGGATGGACAAGGAAAAGATCCCCCTGGAAAGAACCCTCGTTATCCTGGATGATATTGCTCTCCCTCTTGATAAGATCAGGCTGCGCCCCGGAGGAAGTGATGCAGGACATAATGGACTTCGAAGTATCCAGGAAACAATAGCAACTAATAATTATCCCCGCCTGCGTTTTGGTATCGGAAATAATTTCCCAAAAGGCCTCCAGGCCGATTATGTATTGGGGAAATGGAGAAAAGAAGAAGAACCCCTGGTAAAGCTGAAAATTGACAGCTGCCCTGAAATAATCGAGAGTTTTGCCACTCAAGGCATCGCCATCGCCATGAATCAGGTAAATAATAAGAGCTTTTCTGTATGAAAAATGAGATTGATTACTTATTTTAGCAGCCCTAACCCCACCATAGTAAGATCCAATTTGCTTAATGGAAGCCTGAATATATGGGATAAACGGCCCTGAAAAGTAGTATCCGATGTATTTAAATAACAACCATCCTCAGTATTTATGAAGATTTTTTGTGTAGGACGTAATTATGCAGCGCATGCAAAAGAGCTAGGAAATGAAGTTCCTGATGAACCAGTCATTTTCATGAAGCCTAAAAGTGCTTTGTTGCAACCCCATACGCCTTTTTATTATCCTGAATTTACAAATGAACTGCATCACGAATGTGAACTGGTCATACGCGTCAGTAAAAACGGTAAGTATATCCAGGAAAAATTTGCCAACAAATATTACGATGCGGTAACGGTGGGTATTGATTTTACCGCCCGTGATATCCAGAATGAATTAAAAGCAAAAGGACTGCCATGGGAGAAAGCCAAGGCATGGGATAACTCTGCAGTGATTGGTAAGTGGGTACCTTTTGGCGAAGTGAAAAATAAAAAGGATATCAACTTCGGCATGTATAAAAATAAAGAACTGGTACAACAGGGCAATTCTGCCGGCATGCTGCATAGCTTTGATATTATTATCTCTTATATTTCCAATTATTTTTCTGTCAATATCGGTGATATTATTTTTACCGGCACACCTGCAGGTGTAGGCGAGGTGGTAGTAGGTGATGAACTCGAAGGAGTGATGGAAGATAATAGTATGTTCAAGCTTGAAGTGAAATAATACAGGCAACCAAAACTAACTAGAACAACCGTCTCATTATGAGGCGGTTTTTTTATGTAAAAATTCCATCTATCTTAATACGAACGGTTGTTCTATACAGATTGATATCAGTACATTTGTTATTTTATTAGAATCACCTGACCCGACTGGCATGATCGATATAAATATTCTACACAAAGCATACCGGCTCATGAGCCAGGCAAAAGAAATGGCGGCTACTTATGAAGCTAACCGGTCTGTTTGTAAGTATGTTCATTCTACATCAAGGGGTCACGAAGCTATTCAGCTCGCAACAGCGTTCCAGTTACAACCACAGGATTATGTAAGCCCTTATTACCGCGATGAGTCGTTGTTGCTGGGACTTGGGTTTACTCCTTATCAATTAATGTTGCAGTTACTCGCAAAAGGAGATGATATTTTTACAGGCGGAAGAGAATATTATTCACACCCAAACTATAAAGGAGACGATAAGCCGGGTATCATTCATCAGAGCAGCGCTACAGGCATGCAGGCAATTCCCACCACGGGTATTGCACAGGGTATTCAATATTGGGAAAAAGCCGATCCATCCCGGTTAAAAAAAGGAATGAATAATGAACTGCCGGTGGTTGTATGTTCGTTCGGAGACGCGAGTATCACCGAAGGAGAAGTAAGTGAAGCATTTCAGTTTGCAGTACTAAAGCAATTGCCAATAATATATCTTGTACAGGACAATAACTGGGGTATCAGTGTAACAGCAGAGGAAGCAAGAAACATGAACGCGTTTGAATTTGCAGCAGGCTTTAAAGGCATGAATCGTATTCAGGTTGATGGTAGTGATTTTGAAGCATCCTTTGAAGTAATGAAACATGTATGTGAGTTTGTACGAAAGGAAAGAAAACCTTACCTGGTGCATGCACAGGTGCCCTTGCTGGGACATCATACAAGTGGAGTGAGAAGAGAATTTTACCGTACAGATGATGAGCTGGCCAAACACCAGGAACATGATCCTGTTAATAAATTAAGGAACCGGCTTAAACAAAGAGGTATAAACGAAGAAGGGCTTTTACAAACAGATCAAAAAACTACAGTAATAATAGCAGCGGATTTTGCAAAAGCTATTGCAGCGGCGGAACCGGATCCGGCAACTGTACAGGAACATGTATTTCATTCATCGCCTGTACAGGAAGAAAAAGGAGAACGTAGTCCCGCCGGTGCGCAAAAAGTGGTGATGGTAGATGCGGCATTGTATGCGATCCGTGAGTTGATGGAAGAGCATCCGGAGGCGATTTTATATGGTCAGGATGTAGGAAAAAGATTAGGTGGTGTATTCCGCGAAGCAGCTACTTTAGCGGCTCAGTTTGGTGATGACCGCGTTTTCAATACAGCCATACAGGAAGCGTATATCGTTGGGTCAACAATTGGAATGAATGCGGTGGGGCTTAAGCCAATTGTAGAAGTGCAGTTTGGTGACTATATCTATCCTGCATTCAACCAACTGGTCACGGAAATCTCCAAATCTTCTTACCTGAGTGCGGGCAAATTTCCCATATCAATGATCCTGCGGGTACCGGTAGGAGCATATGGCGGTGGGGGTCCTTATCATAGCGGTTGTGTGGAGACGACCTTACTTTCTATAAAAGGCATCAAAGTAGCTTATCCTTCCAATGCCGCGGATATGAAGGGTTTGATGAAAGCGGCTTATTATGATGGCAACCCGGTGGTGATGTTGGAACATAAAGGACTATACTGGAGTAAGGTGCCCGGTACGGAGGATGCAAAATCGCCTGAGCCTTCAAAAGATTATATACTACCCTTTGGTAAGGGCAATGTGTTGGTAAAAGCCGATGAACATAAAATAAAGAACGGGGAAACATGCGTGATCATTACCTGGGGCATGGGTGTGTACTGGGCAAAATCGGCTGCGGCTCATTTTGATCGGCAAATAGAAATTGTAGATGTACGAACTTTATTTCCCCTCGACGAAGAACTGATCTATACAAGGGTGAAATTGCATGGTAAATGCCTGGTATTAACAGAGGAGCAGCAAAATAACTCATTTGCGGAGGCATTGGCCGGCAGGATCTCGCATGCCTGTTTCCAGTTCCTTGACGCGCCAGTAGAAGTGATGGGGGCGTTGAATTTACCAGTAGTGCCAATGAATACAGGCCTTGAAAAGGCA
>CAZGSG010000043.1:0-26865 GCA_964528095.1 uncultured Terrimonas sp. | reverse complement strand
TGTGTCTTATATGGTAGGAAGAGAATCAAGTGCGCAATACAACGAAAGTTATAACGGCACACAGGTACAGCCACCGGCTACACCGCAACATGGCAACCAGATCCCCGATGGTGTTGACCCCTATAAAATTCCCGGCGATCCCTCCAGTGGTTTGTTATGGGGTATCAGTGATGCAAAACTGGCACCTATCGGTACCGGCGATAATCATGTACAGGCATACAATTTCCGGATATGTCTTACCAATGATCCGGCAAACAGGATCCCGCTTACAAGACCAGCAGGATATGATTCCACGAAGTATGAATTATTGCCCCGTTATATAGCGAAACTGGTTACTCCCAATGATATCAGGGAAATTCTCAAGTTTGATCTGATGCCCAATCATAAAACGGATATTAATAACGGTGGTGGTTTTTCAACCGACCTGATCGGTCGCAACTGGCATTATCCTGATGCAGATTATGCTACCCGCGATAAATTTTACCAGGAGTTGAAACAATATAACCAGGGACTTCTTTATTTTATCGGTCATGATCCCCGCATACCGGATTCGGTACGCAATTTTATGCTTGAATGGGGTTATCCTAAAGATGAATATAAAGATTATGATCACTGGAGCCCACAGATCTATGTACGTGAAGCCCGTCGCATGATCGGCGAATACGTGATGACACAAGCTAACTGTGAACGAAAAATAATAGTGGAAGACGGTGTAGGCATGGCGGCATATGGAATGGATTCACACAATACACAGCGCCTTGTTATCAATGGGATGGCGAAGAACGAAGGTGATGTGGAGAAAGGTGGCGCAGGCCCATACCCCATAGCTTACCGGTCACTGACTCCCAAAGAAACAGAATGTAAAAACCTGCTGGTACCGGTATGTTTGTCTGCAAGCCATATCGGGTACGGTTCCATACGAATGGAGCCCGTGTTCATGGTACTGGGTCAATCGAGCGGTATTGCTGCTTCTCTTGCAATAGATAAGAATACGGCTGTTCAAAAAGTAAATGTGCCTGCCATACAGCAGTTATTAAAAACAAATCCTTTGTCGGATGGAAGTACCCCCGAGATACTGGTAGATAATGATGACTCATTGCAGGTTGAAACGATCGGGCAGTGGTCAGTCAAAAAAGGCGGTACCTATGGCCCGACGGCTTTTTATTCTGCGGTGAATGATAAACCCAAATCGGTTAAGTTCACCCCGGATATCGTAAAGCAGGGATATTATGACGTATATACCTATGTATTACCTAAGCTCACTAAACTGTCTTCTACACTTACCTGTTCAGTATATAATGGATCTGCTGTAAAAGACATTACCATTAAAATGGCAGACGTTACCGTCAAAGGACAAACAAATGGTGAGTGGGTACATCTGGGAAAATTCTTATTACCAAAAGGGAAAAAAGTCAATGTAACGATTAGCAATAAAGGGGCAGACGGTACTGTACTGGCTGATGGTGTATTGTTTGTTCCGGCGTTTAAAAAATAAATAGTATGAAAAAAGTTTTTATCGCGTTAGCAGGTACCCTGTTATTGCAGTATACCTCGCCTGCACAGGATGCTGCAAATGTAAAAGACCCCGTAGAATGGGTGAATACCCTTATGGGTTCTGCTTCCAAACATGCGTTGTCTGCCGGTAATACCTATCCTGCTATCGGTCTGCCCTGGGGCATGAACCTATGGACACCACAAACAGGCAAGATGGGGGATGGATGGGCCTATACCTATGATGCGGACAAGATCGTCGGTTTTAAAGAAACACATCAGCCCTCACCCTGGATGAACGACTATGGCCAGTTTGTGATCATGCCTGCTATCGGAAGACCACGTTTCAAAGAAGAAGAGCGGGCCAGTTGGTTTTCACATAAAGCAGAGACAGCCAGGCCTTATTATTACAATGTATACCTGGCAGATCATGATATTACGACTGAAATAGCACCGACAGAACGCGCGGCGGCTTTTCGTTTCACTTTCCCTGCGTCGGACAGTTCTTTTATTGTCATCGATGCAGTAGATAGCGGGTCTTATGTTAAGATCATCCCGGAACAACGGAAGATCATTGGTTATAGCACACGCAATAAACAGGGCGTGCCGGATAATTTTAAAAACTATTTTGTTATTTATATCGACCAGGATTTTACAGCCACCTATACCTGGAAAGACAAAGCACTATCGAAGGATATCAATGAAGCAACGGCCAATCATGCCGGGGCTATTATTGGCATCAAAACGAAACGCGGACAACAGGTTCATCTCCGCGTAGCCTCATCCTTTATCAGTTTCGAACAGGCCGACATTACGTTGCGTAATGAAATTGGTGGCAGTTCGTTTGAAACGATCAGGGATAAAGCAAAAGAAGCCTGGAATAAACAATTAAAACGAGTGTCTGCAGAAGGAGGTACTGATGATCAGCTTCGTACCTTCTATTCCTGTCTTTATCGTACCCTGCAATTTCCTCAAAAGCATTACGAAATAGATGCGGCAGGTAAAATTATTCATTACAGTCCTTATACGGGACAGGTAATGCCGGGCTATATGTTTGCAGGTACAGGTTTCTGGGATACATTCAGAGCGCTTTATCCATTTCTCAACCTGATGTATCCTTCTATCAACAAAGAGATGCAGGAAGGATTGATCAATGATTATAAAGAAGGCGGTTGGTTACCCGAATGGTCAAGTCCCGGTTATCGCAATATCATGATCGGTAATAACTCAGCTTCGGTAGTTGCGGATGCATATCTCAAGGGAGGGCGCGGGTATGATATCAATATTCTGTACGAGGCATTATTGAAAGACGCCAATAATGAAGGGCCCATGCCCGCCGTGGGAAGGGCCGGCGTAAAATACTATAATGAACTGGGCTATGTTCCATACGATGTAAATATTAAAGAAAATGCTGCGCGTACCCTGGAATATGCTTACGATGATTTTACCATTGCACAACTGGCCAAAGCACTTGGCCGGCCAAAGAAAGAGATCGACCTGTATATGAACCGGTCGCAGAATTACAGGAATGTATTTGATAAGGAAACAAAACTGATGCGGGGGAAGAATGCCAATGGTCAATTTCAATCACCCTTCAATCCCTTTAAATGGGGGGATGCATTTACTGAAGGAAATAGCTGGCATTATACCTGGAGTGTGTTTCATGATATACAGGGCCTCATATCGTTGATGGGAGGAAAGAAAACATTTGTAAACATGCTGGATTCCGTGTTTACTATGCCGCCGGTATTTGATGAGAGTTACTATAAAAAAATAATCCATGAGATACGTGAAATGCAGGTGATGAATATGGGTCAATATGCACATGGTAACCAGCCTATACAGCATATGCCTTATTTATATAACTATGCAGGAGAGCCATGGAAAACACAATACTGGACGAGAGAGATCATGGACAAACTTTACAAACCAACACCCGATGGGTATTGTGGTGATGAGGATAATGGCCAGACTTCTGCCTGGTATATATTTTCCGCGATGGGTTTTTATCCTGTATGTCCGGGTACTGATCAGTATGTGATCGGCAGCCCGTTGTTCAAAAAAATTACCCTTAGTCTTGAAAATGGGAAAACGGTCACGATCCGTGCGAACAATAATACGGGAGGGAGAAGATATATACAATCACTGACGATGAATGGTAAAACCTATGGAAAGAATTGGTTATCGCATGGCGAACTTTTAAAGGGTGCGTTGATTGATTTTTCAATGACTGAAAAGCCTAATACGAACCGGGGAACGGGCACTGATAGTTATCCTTTTTCTTTATCAGGGGCTAAGTAATAATTCCGGTTAAATTTGCAACAAATAAAAAGTATGAAATCAATGGTTGTAGGGGTAGACATTGGTGGATCGCATATAACCGCTGCACTGGTAGATATCGGCAGCAGGAAAATACAGGAAGGATCATGGAAACGGGAAGCGGTGGATGCATCGGCACAGGCAGATGAAATAATCAATGCCTGGGCCCATGTGATCAGTGATTGTTTTCATTCCGCAGGCATTGAAGCTTCACAGGTAGGGATTGCCATGCCTGGACCATTCGATTATAACACAGGCATCTCCTGGATGAAGGATCAGGGTAAATACCGTTCACTATATGGCATGAATGTCGGGGAAATGCTTGCGGCAAAACTTGGTATTGCACCCTCAGAGATCAGGTTTAATAATGATGCGGCCTGTTTCCTGCAGGGCGAATTATTCAGCGGCAGCGGAAGAGGCATCAGTAAAGCCATAGGACTTACGCTGGGTACCGGGTTCGGTTCAGCCTATGCAAGCAATGGTCATGTAACAGATGCCGATCTCTGGTGCGCGCCTTTCAAAGAAGGAATAGCCGAAGACTATTTCTCCAATGGCGGTCTTGTAAAACGATATGCGCAAATTGCAGGACAATCCATCAGCAGCGCAAAAGAAATAGCAGCCATCGCGGAGCATGATACAGCCGCGCAACAACTATTTAAACAGTTTGGCATTGAGCTGGCAGAATTCCTCGATCCACTGATTGAAAGACATTCAACAGAACTGCTTGTCATTGGTGGTAATATCGCCAGATCATTCCCGCTTTTCGCTAACTATCTCCGGCAACAATTAACCAGGCACAGCATCCTGATCAGCGAAACAAAACTGGGTGAGAACGCAGCCTTGATTGGCGCCGCAAGCATGTGGTCGCATGCTGTTCCGGCAGGATCATGAAGATAAATCCGGGATGCCTTATCGTGTACATCGCGGAGGGTGTCCCATTGTGCACCTTGCGGAGGGTGTTTCATCGTGGATCTTGCGGAGGGTGTTTCATCGTGGGTCTGGCGGAGGATGTCCCATCGTGGGTCTGGCGGATAAACAATCTTCAATTAATCATCCTATTCAAAAGCCGACCCCGATGGATAGTTATCTCCAACAAGCAATAGTTAAAATTAGAAACTACTTATCCATCGGGGTCGGCTTTTGAATAGTACCATAAAAGAAAGCCACCTATTCGCCAGACCCACGATGGGACATTCTCCGCCAGACCCACGATGAGACATTCTCTTTCAGACTCACGATGAGACATCCTCCGCACACCCACAATGGAACGAGACATCCTCCGCACACCCACAATGGAACGAGGCATTCTCCTTCAGATCCTCAATGGCACATGCCCCGCCAGGCTAGCAATGAACATACGCTGAATACGCATCAATACCAATCATCACGGTACCATATTCACAAAATCAAAATTCTGTTTCCCATACCGTCCATTCTTCCTTCCTTCAATACTCGCAAATAACTGCTCCTTTATTCGTCGGTAAGCGATCCGCTGTGGAAAATCATGCGTGGGGTTTTCACTAATAAACTCTGTTCCTTTTACCAGGATGAGCTTGAATCTTACGGGTTCACTATTATTCTGCGAAACTACCGTGGGTATATAATACCAGTCACCATTGCGATAGGCAAGTTCAACAGATTCCTGTGGTATCGTATCTTTTCCGTTTTTTATGAATACGCTTTTACCTGTTAAGGTACTGTCATTGCTGATCTTCCATTGTTCTACAATAGAACCATTACCTGTATTGATGGTCCAGGTCCCTGCCATCCATTTTAATGCATCTGTTTTTTGACCGGATGATTTACTGCCAATGAGCAGCAGTATAACAGACAAACAATAAACTATTCTTTTCATGTCCTTAGTTTTTAGAGTGCAGGGCAAGTTTATTTCCTTCGGTGTCGATAAACAGGGCAAAATACCCCATCTCCTGGCTGATCTGTGTTTTGGGTACGATCACCTTGCCATTGTTTCGTTCTACTTTATCCAGCATTAACTGTAAATCATCACCACCGTTTAAATATACAGTAACACCTTCCATGGACGGGATGTATCCATCACCCGCAACGATAGCGCCTGAAAGATTGCTGCCATTTGAAGGTAAAAAACCCATCCGGGTTCCAAATAATTCTGTTTCCTGGATATCTGTTCCCAGGATCGCCTTATAAAACGTGATAGCCCTGTTGAACTCTACAGCAGGGATCTCAAACCAGTTGATTAAATTTTCCATTGTTGTTTTTTTGAAAAACAAAGATGGAAGCCAGGGAGAATACAAAATAGTAAAAACGCGACAGCACTAATCGGAGCCGATAAATAATGCTGACATTTTGAGATTGCCGGCATAAAATTGTTTGGGACTCATGCCTGTAAATTCCTTAAAGTCTTTTATAAAATGTGTTTGATCAAAATAGCCATTCTCATAAGCCAGGGAGGTAAGACTTGTAAACTGTTTCTTCTCCAACATCTTCAAAGTGGCCTGCAACCGGATGATCTTGGCAAGCTGTTTTGGACTCAGGCCGATTGCGGAAGAAAATCTTCTTTCCAATTGCCTGCGGTTGATCTGTAACTTTTCTGATAGTTCTTCTACAGACAACTGCCCGTTTAATCGCATCATCAGCGCCACACTTGATTGAGTGATACGATCGATGGTCTCGGGTAGATGCAACCGGTCGATTAAAAAACGTTCAATGAGCTGTATCCGTTCTTCGGTTGTAACAGCATTCAACACTGCTTTCTCCAGCAGCAGGCCTTTATCTCCAAACAGTAGAGATAGCGCAATGGCTTTGTTTTCCATCTCCCGGGGAGATATGGTTGAGAAAGGGGTGAACCCGTCGGGGTGAAAGCGGGCGGCAAAAATGCCGGTACTGCCTGTCGGTTCAATCTCTAAGGGGATCGTTACCTGGCCAAAAATGAAACAACGGGGTTGAATGATCTCCGTACCGTCCGCAGCAAATTGTTTATATAAATCACCGTAGTGAAAGATCATCTCCATACAGCCATCAGGCACGATGCGTTGTTTTTCTGCTGGCGTAGTTGCTGGTGAGTCCAGTGTCCAGAAGCATTTTAAAAAGTTCTGCATTGTTTCACCAGGAGCGTATGTATTATAATCCATTATGCCTGGAAGCTATTTCGTGTTGCTTCGTATACAAATTTATAGGGAATTAACGGATCAATAACCAGGGATCAGGGTATGTCCCATCCGGGGATTCCTAATGTAGAATAAATAATGAAACATACTGTCATACAGGGTCTGAAATGCGAACCTTTTTTTACAGCAATCAGTGTCTGTCCCATCGGTGGTCTGGCGAATAGAGACCTTTTTTTATAGTACTATTCAATAGCCGACCCCGATGGATAAGTAGCTTCTAATTTTGACTATTGGTTGTTGGAGATAACTATCCATCGGGGTCGGCTTTTGAACAGCATAAATAGTTGACGATTGTTTATTCGCCAGACCACCGATGGGACAGACACTGATCGCTGTAAAAAGCAACCCGGAATCGATGGATTCAGCAGGAAAGTCGCCTATTCGCCAGCCCTTCGATATGACGCATCCTATACCAGCTTCCCCGCGGCCTGTATCCTGATTCGCTTTGCGATCAGGTAGGCAATTAATAAATTAGGCACCCAGCATAACCAGGCCACAATAGTGTAAGCAGTAATAAAATTGCCAAAGAGCATTCCCAAAAGCGGTAACCATATTCTTAATGTCACAGCGGCAAAGCAGGCGGCATAACTATATATCATCAGGCGTTGGTGTTTTTCAACCTGCCCGTTCCTGATGCTTGTATAGGCTGCCAATGTTGTAGAAAACCAGATTATTCCGAGACAGATAAAGCCCAGCGAAGGAATAATGCCACCGGTTGCAAAAAAGCCAATATAAACACCGGCTGTTGAGCTAATAAAAACCGCCAGGACATAAATCTTACCGATTCGCCGGTGTAGCGCGGGGTTTTTGTTTCGAAGTTTTGTGCTGAATTGTATCCATCCGATGAGCAACGCAAGTCCACCCAGAAGAATATGCGCATAGAACCCAATATTCCAAACGGTATTTGCCAATAACGCGCCGGACTTGGACTGTAATAACCCAAATTTTCTGTCAACAAATAAATAGATAAGCGGGTAAAGTCCAACCAGGACCGATAGGATAGCCAATAAAATTCGGAGTGATCTTTTTATCATTGCCTGGGTTTAAATATGCCTGTCGTTGTTTTTCGATTCTTGTGTTGCCGGCTTACTGGCAGGATTAATTCAACCGGGGAGAAATATATATTTACTAATCTATGTCTTTTTGTACAAAACTGGTTAAAGAACCTGGACCGGAATAGTAAAAACGCGACAACATAAACCTCCAATTCCTCTTCAATGATCAGGGTCTGTCCCATCGGGGGGCAATGTAGAATAAATAATGAAACTTAATATAATAAAGGTTTGAAATGCGAATCTTTTTTGCAGCGATCAGGATCTGTCCAATCGGGTGCCAATCTAGAATAAATAATGAAACTTAATATAATACAGGGTCTGAAATGCGAACCTTTTTTTCAGCGATCAGGGTCTGTCCCATCGGGGTCTGGCGAATAAACAATCGTCGACTATTTATACTGCTCAAAAGCCGACCCCGATGGATAATTATCTCCGACAACCAATAACCAGAATTGGAAACTACTTATTCATCGGGGTCGGCTAGTAAATAGTACTACAAAAGAAAGTCACCTACCCGCCAGACCCCGATTGGACAGACCCTGATCGCTGATATCAACAACCAATAACCAGAATTGAAAACAACACTATTCTTCTGATTTTCCCGGGATAAATAGCTTCTGTGATGATGTCTGTCTTCCTGGTACGATGTAAGAATAAATTGTTATCTTATGACCCTATTAGGGTATAATGGGAGAAAACACAGATGTTAAATATATTGGAGTTGTTGAACAGGTAAAGGCTATAAAAAATAATGATGAAAAACTGCTCGAAACAATATACCTGGCCAATTTTTCCAAGGTAGAAAGTTTTGTATTGGCTAATAATGGTGATGCTGAGCAGGCCAGGGATATCTACCAGGAAGCATTTATTGCGCTCTGGCGAAATATCCAGGCAGATAAATTTCATCCGGAGAATGAAACAGCGATCGATGGCTACCTGTATCAAATAGCTAAAAATAAATGGCTTGACTATTTAAGGTCCGGGCATTATACAAAGCTAGTTCGCCTGCAGGAAACAACTCCTGAAGAAAGCACTGCAGAAGTAAAGGAGGAGAGCGAAGACCTCCATATTATAAAAAAACACTTTAAAGAGCTTGGAGACAACTGCCGCAAAGTGCTCAGCTTGTTTTATTATAATAATCATTCACTAAAAAAAATTGCGGCAAAAATGGGATGGACTGAAGAAACCGCCCGTAATAACAAGTATCGCTGCCTGCAAAAATTACGGGAAGCCGTTAACAAAAACAGATCAGAACTTGGAAAATAAGCACGACATATCAATCCATGAACTGGAACAGATAGAAGCGTACCTGGCCCAGACCATGCCGGCAGCGGAATATGAAGCATTTGAGGATCGTTTGAACAGAGAGCCGCTATTACAGCAAAAACTGGATGAAGTAAGCCAACTCATATCAGGAGTAAAAGAAGCGACTTTGCAAAACAAACTAAATGATTTTCATGCAAAGATCCCCGGGCAGAAAGGAAAACTTGTGCGGGCAGATGATCGCTTTAGCAAACGGTATTGGCTGGTGGCGGCATCCGTCATTGTATTGCTTGCGGCAGGGTTGCTGCTGATGTTAGGCGGCGAAAGCAAAAGCGAAAAATTATTTACAAAATATTTTGAAGCGGATGCCGGGCTCGTCACTGCCATGGGATCAACAGAGAACTATGTTTTTGAAAGAGGCATGGTTGATTATAAGACCCGCAACTATAAAGCGGCGTTGGAAACATGGAAGCCATTATTGGTGACAAAACCTGACAATGACACACTCAACTATTTTTTTGGCATGGCTCAGCTTGCTTCCAATAATACCGTTCAGTCAATCAGTTCCCTCACAAAGACGGCCAGTCAGCAACAAAGCTTTTTTTATTCGGATGCCTGTTGGTACCTGGCATTAGCCCTGCTCAGGGAAAATAAAATCCAGGAAGCTATCCCCTATTTAGAAAAGGCCAACCATCCTCAAAAAGATGAACTATTATCTATACTAAAAAAATGAATGCAATAAAGCTACGGTCAGGCCTGGTTCTTTTTTTTGCCATGGTCATCAACCTGTCGTTTTCACAGCAGGCAGGTGTAAATACTGCCGCGCAAATTGAAAAGGCAATTGCTGAGCAGGATGGCATCAGGGCAGATGCTATACTGCAGGCACAATTGAATACATTTATTGCCAGTGGTGCAATGGATTCTCTTTCGGAATATGTGCAGTACCTGGGCAGGATCGCTGAGATGAACGCAAATCCGGAAACGGCGGTAAAAAAAGTGAATCTCTTTATTGAAAAAGTAAAAGGATATTCACCCAATGCATTACTGCTTACCCGTATTTATTCAGAAGCAGGTAAATACTTTGGTTCTATCGGAATGAATAAACTGGCGTATACCACTAACCAGCAAGCATACAAATATGCAAATCAATGGCCCGGTATTAAAGCTGAGACCCTTGCCAGTATCAATTCAGACCTGGGGACCTTTGCCGTGCGGATGGGAGATATTAGTCTTGGCTCATACCATCACCGCAAAGCGATCAGCTTTTTTCTTACGGCTCAACATCCCGACTACGAACGTCTTTATACAGCGGCCAACAATATGGGCAGCGCCATGTGGTATGCATCAAAGCTGGACAGTTCGATCTATTACTTTGATATAGCATTGCGTGCCCTGGCCAAAACCGATCATACCCCGATCAATCAATACTATCGTCCCGCGGTATTGCAAAATAATATGACGGGCATTTATAACATGCAGGGTGAAACCACCAGGGCAATAGCTGCAATGAAAGCCTGCATAGATAATTTAAAAAAATATCTTTCTATTCCCGAATCAGTTCCTAAAATCCCCAATACCGTTAGCTTTCAGTTTGAGGCCACAGACAATCTTGGCGCTATTTATAAAGATCTCGGTGACTATTCAATGGCGCTGCAACTACTGGATTATTCCTACCGGCAAAAACAAAAAGATTCATCCGATCAGACCGGGGTTTTTAAATCACAGATACTGCTGGGGCAACTCTACCTGGCTATGAAAGACCATGTCAAAGCACATGATTTACTAAAAGAAGGACTTGCCAATATTTCAAAAGCCGATGGTGATTTCCTGGTCTGGCAGGCGGATGCCTGTAGCTCACTTGCGTTGTTGTATAAAGAGCAGGATAATAAGGAACAGGCGGCTTATTATTTTGCAAAGGCGGATAGCTTATATGAGGTCACCCTGCAGGGAGAATATGATGAGATCTATCTTGATTTTTTGCGCAATGCAGCTCTTTTTTATTCAGAAAATGGACAATTGCCGATTGCATTGCAAAAAGCCGGTAAAGGATTGGCTTACGTAAAAAAGAGCCAGGGAGCCACAACCTTAATGACTTTTTATCAATTGCTCACCCTGTCAGAAGTATACTTCAATGCAGGTAATTACAAGCAGGCATTGGATTATAGTAAAAAAGGTATTACAGTAGTTGACGGTCTTTTACGTAATAGCACCAACGGCATGGATTCTATAAAAACAGAACTCCAGAAACCCAAAGCTATCCTGCTCAGGGAAAAATCCACCTATTACCTAATGGCAGATAAGAATGTAAATAACCTGTCTGCTTTGCTGAAGGAACTGGACCTTGCTCTCGCCATCCTGGAAAAAAGAAAAACCCTGATCAATGATTCAAAAGATATCGGTCTTTTGCTGGCCGATCATATGGATTTGTTGAATTTTAATAAGAAGATCATACTCGATCTGTATAATCTTACCCACGATGCGGGATATATTGACCGCCTTATCAACCTGCATGAGTCTGCTCTTTATAACCGGTTGCGAGCAAGACTCGACAAAACGGATTCTATTCGTTTTGTACGGGTGCCGGCAGATATCCAATTAAAAGAAAGACAATTAAAAACAGCTATCCGTGCTGCATTGGAAAAAAACGAATCGCATGGTAAGAACATGGCTGCCTATTTCGCCACAGTGGCCGACTGGAATGCCTTTCAGCAAGACCTGAAGAAACAATACCCGGAATATTATAAAATGCGGTATGAATCTATTTTTAAATCGCTCGACGATATCCAGCAGACGATTCCTGCCAGTATCACGGTGGTCCGGTATCTTTTTATAGAAAAACAATTGCTGGTAGTGGTCATGGATCAGCAGCAAAAACAACTGCTTTTACTGGATGCTACCGGTATCGACAATAATATTAAATCCCTGGCCAGTTATAGCACAGGCCTTGCTGCTGCAAGTAGTATGCTTTTCGACTTATACAACCAGCTCTGGAAACCCATTGAGCAGTTTGCGCATACCCGCAGGATAATCATAGTGCCCGACGGCATCCTGTACAATCTTAATTTTGAAATGCTGACACCCCGCCGTATCCAGGGGTATGAACAGCTGGCTACACATAGCTTATTGGCCAAACACGCTATATCTTACCAATACAGTCTTGCCCTGGGAACTCGTCAAAAAAACAGTTTAGCTACTGTTAAAGATAATTTTGTTGCGTTCGCACCAGGGTTTTCAGACCAGGATAAACAGCGCTACCGATCTGCCATCAAAGACGACGCGCAAGTGGATGAAGCATATGTTTCCTTATTGCCACAACCCTTCACCCTTAATTTTGTAGACAAAGCAAAAAGCCTGCTCGGTGGCAAAGCGTATACCAGTAGCGAGTCTACCGTAACATCGTTTAAGAACAACGCGGGAGCGCACCGGATCATTCATATAGGCACACACGCCGAATCCAATAACCTGTCGCCTGAATTTTCAAGACTTATTTTTTCAAAGGATGGCGAAGAGCCCAACTCGATTTTCCTGTTCGATATCTATAATTGTGACCTTAGTGCTGAGTTGGCGGTACTGACTGCCTGCGAATCAGGTAAACCAGGTTACCAGGATGGCGAAGGCATGATCTCCATGGCACATGCGTTCAACTATGCCGGAAGCGAAAGTATTATTACCGGGCTTTGGAAGATCGATGAAGAAGCAAGTTCAATGTTGATGGACGTATTCTATAAAAATTTATTGGCCGGTATGGAGAAAGATGAAGCATTGCGCCAGGCCAAATTGCAATACCTGCGGGTAGCAAAGGGGCGTATGTTATCACCGCAATACTGGGCCGGCCTGGTATTGGTAGGGGATAGCGATGCTATTCAACTGGAAAAAAATAAATCATACACCAACTGGTGGTTCATTGCAGCCATCCTGCTTGTTATAGGTGGGGTAATTGCTTTTGTATACAAAAAAAGGACAAAACATGCTGCGGCATAAAAACGTCCTGTTTTTAATCAGCAATCACAGCTGCTGTATTTCTGTATATAATGCTGTTATTGAAAAATGAGGCAATATGGTGAATAGTGAACTGTCACTATAAAAAAACGTCTTCAACCCGGCTTCGTATAAATTGAAAATATTTCCGGTTGACTGTTTCACTTATAGAGGGTTCCTGTCAAATTCCTAAAAGTAGAGAACTTTTATTCTGCGCCTGAACCCGTTAAGTTGGTTTGAGACAGTATTAGTATTGAAAAAGATAGGAGGGTATAATATGGATTGAGTACCGATGGTTGATCATCCTGTTTGGGCAAAGTGCCGGCCTAAAGAATGCCGACCAACGTGTTGCTCATTTTATAACGACCGTCCCAACGATTCAGTAAGCCGGTACTGACGCCGATATATTTCGCATGTTGTGAAACGGAGCCAACGCTTACGCCACTAATTTTCGTCGGAGAGAAAATACTGGTTGTTTTATCATTCGTGAAAGACGTAAATACCAGCGAGACAGGGATGGCAAATAGCGCGACATACCTGATAAGATGGGCGGAGCCCGGTAAGATGAATAAGTTCCTGATGTGCATATACCCTCATCGTATCAAAAGGAGGGATATCATCAAAAAGCGGCATATTTTAAATAATTTCCTGGATGTGAATAGCGCGATCGTGAATATAATGGCTGGCATACTGGGCCTGGTAATTTTCTCAATGTACTGTTCTTTGTATTTTGTACATGCAAGGTTTATTCTTCAATTAGTAGAGCGCCGGTTGTAAAAAATAAGCTAATAATAAAACAAGCTTATTTTATTCTAAACACATTCCAATCTCCTTCGTACCCTCCTCGTACTTCGTTCGGGGCTTCCCCTTTAGCAAGCGAACAAATCCCGAACAAGTCCGAACGAGGGTATGACCCGGGTATTGTTTTGATCGATTAAGTACACAATAAAAATTGTTGGCAATCAATTCACTATTTCAAAAAAGTGACAAAAGTGACAATAATGACAATAGTGACAAAAACGTCTATTTAGGACAATAGTGACAAAACCGCCATGGCATTTGGAGGTCCTTGCCACGCACATGTAGATTTGTTCCCGACAGCCGGATCCATACTAGTTACCTGCAGGAGCTGTTTTTTTTCGAAACTTAATTATTTATTATTAAAACTTATTTTATGGGATCAATTAAAAAAGGCATCCTCGGCGGTTTCTCCGGTAAGGTGGGAACGGTAATCGGTGCCAGGTGGAAAGGCGTGCAATACATGCGCGGTCTTTCCGATAAAAAAAGCGGCGCGGCTACTCCAAAACAGGAAGTACAACGTGCAAAATTTGCTATGGCAGCGAAGTTTCTGCGACCGTTACAACCTTTATTGCTAAGCACCTTCTACGGTGAAGGCGGCAATGTAATGACAGAGTTTAACAGCGCGGTTGCGTACACATTGCGAAATGCCATTACGGGTGTATACCCCGACCTGGCGATAGATTACAAACTGGCGCTTATTGCAAGGGGCACATTGCCAAATGCTCCTGCTGCAAATGCTGTGTCGGCCAATGGAACTATCACCTTCAACTGGATACCCAATCCTAATACAGGCATTGCAAAAGACACCGACAAAGTAGTGGCGGTAGCGTATGATGTTGCTACCAGTACAGCTACCTACAGTATTGGTGCAGCGTTGCGCAGTGCAGGTGCGGTCTCACTTGATCTCCAGGGACAGGAAGGACAGGAGGTAGAGACCTGGCTGGCCTTCATCTCTGAAGATGAGAAAAATGTGTCGCCCAGCGTGCACACCGGTAAACTGGTAGTGAGCTAAACCAGTACCGCGAATAATAACTGCTCCCTCTTACAAACCTTTAATGCCGCTTGCGGCCATAATAACCGGGCCCGGTAGCAACGGTTTGCAAAAGGGGGAGCAGTTTTAAAATAAAAAAGATATTTGTATGCAAACAACACAAACAGTGTCTCAGAAGAGAAGATCTCAACGATGGTTCATTTATCCAAAGGATGTGGAACTGATCTTATGCCGGTCACGTCGCACCGCCTGCCGGTTCCTGCAGGAAATGCGTATTGCCATTGATAAGCCGCCAAAACGTATGGTATCCGTCCAGGAGTTTTGTGATTACACAGGCATGGATGAAGAGCTGGTGAGGCAGTTTATGATTGATTAGAAGTCATCTCAAAGGTATCTGTTAACAGGCCTGTCGTAGCTGGCTGTTTTCATGCAGTGAAAATACTCCTTAGCGCAACTCTGTGCAAATAGCTAATTTCTTCCTTCGCTCATTTTCTCTGTTAGCTCCTTTGAAATCCCTATCGAAATACATGAGCAACAAATTTATTTTCGAAACCAACGGGCAGGGTTGGCCATTTAATGAAGAAGTACTTTCGAAATAAGTGCTGGTATCTCTTCTCCAATGATCAGCAGTCAGGATATGGTTCGAAATGGTTTAAAAAATAACAATGAAAAGAGTATCCTTATCTTGCAAATCATTTAAAGAAAACAATCATGCAAGAACAAATAACCAAATTTTGGGAGTGGTTTACGGCTAATGAGCAAAGACTATGGAATTATGATGAGAATAATTCTCATACTATACTGATAGAGATCCAGGAGCAACTTTCGTTTGCCAAAGACAAAGAAGGCAATGGCTTCGCCCTTGAATTCCGCGAGATCTCTTCCGGGATCAAACGATTGGAAATTTCACCTGACGGTATAGAAGGATTATTCGAACGCACCCGGGAGATCGTAGCGGCAGCGCCATTATTGGACAACTGGGATATTGTCGCTTTCCGGCAGCCCGCACCTATGCCGTTTACGTTACAGTACAAAAACATGGAGTTCAATACCGCGTATATGTATTTTCTCCCGTATAAGGATGAGGAGGATGAACTGAATCTTATGATCTTTGGTGACCAGTTTGATGCCTATAAAGAACAAAGCGAAGCCGAATTTCACCAGTATGCATTGACTACTATGGACAATGCGATTGGTGAATACAATTGCGTGATGCGGGTAAAGGGCTATGATTTTTTGGATAACTCGGAGATCGGCGATCAGGAAGTGTACTCGCTGGAGGGTCTACCTGAGTTTTTGGATGATTATTTTATGGAGGGAGAATGAGTTGTATATTAAAGAGACCATTCCCTGATAATAAGAACGGCATTGGATGGGAAAATTATAAGGCTAGTAAATTGACCTTCAGAAATAAGTAAGGCAACTATTTTCTGTAGCGATATTTAAATATACCGGGCATCTCAATAAATGAGAGTTTATCGCGATTGTTTATTCGTCTTCTTTCTTAATATAGTCTTTTGTGAATCTGTAGATCATTAGTATTAAAATAAGAAGACCAATTACAGCGCCAGCCCAGCCAAGGCCATAAATAGATATGCCATATAGAAAAAACATTACTGATACATCAGATTATGGAATATGATACATGCTACAATTTTATTTAATATCCATGCATAGCATGTTTCTCAGGATTTATACAAATCCCCATTCAAATACTTTAACCCAGAATCACAAACAACCGTCACTATTTTTTTACCAGCCCCGATGATCCTTGCCCGCTGAATAGCGGCCCATACATTGGCGCCGGATGTTGTTCCTCCAAATACACCTTCCAGTCTCGCGAGGCGTCTTGCGGTATCCTGGGCATCCTCATCGGATACAGCGATTATTTCATCTGCCAGGTCCAACCTGCAGATAGAAGGCACAAAACCCGATCCGATACCTTCCAGTTTATGTGTACCCGAGATATCGCCACCCGACAGCGCACGTACATGCAATGGCTCGATAGCGATACAACGGATCGCCGGGATCTCCTGTTTAAATAATTCCGCATTACCGGAAAAACAACCACCCGTTCCTACGCCCATGATAAATTCATCAATACCGTGCCCCAGCACATTGATCACTTCTTTTGCCATGCCATGATAAGAACTCCTGTTATCTGCATTGTTGAACTGATCGGTCCAGAATGTATTGGGCGCTTTACTTAGCTCGCGGGCTCTTTCTATTAATGAGGCGATCAGTTTAGCCGTGATCTTACCATTTTCGCTTGGTAGTATATCAAGCTCAGCTCCAAATGCGCGCATGGTCTGCAATTTTTCTTTTGCAAATGCATCCGAGCATACAAAGTGTGCTTTATAACCCCTGGTTGCGCATACCATGGCAAGGGAACTACCTGTACTGCCTCCTGTATATTCCACTACTGTTCCACCTGGTTGAAGTTGGCCCCTGCGCTCAGCGCCTTCGATCATGGAAAGCGCCATCCGGTCTTTCATGCTTCCGGTTGGATTGGCACCTTCATATTTCACATATATCTCTGCACAACCGGGTTCGGATAATCGTTCAAGTTTTATCAGGGGGGTATTGCCGATGGCTTTCATGTTATTTTAATTAAGAAGTAAATAGTCTGCCAGTATATCCAGAAGTCTTTTGATCCGGAAAGGTAATAAAACAAATTTTTATTAATAAGTAGTCTGGTCATATCGGCGATCTATTTGTTAGTTCGGCATCTTTTTTCAAAGCGTTTCTATGATAATCAGGAGCAGGGCTGCGATGATAGGGCCTTTAAAGTACTACCGGGTCTTCATTTTTTCAAAACCCGGCGCTGCCATATAGCGAACCGCATCATTTATGGGGCGAAGAAAGTTTACTATACAAAGAGTAATCAAATACGCCAGTGTACCAAAACAACAAACTAAGCGGTTTAACTGTAGAAATATGCAAATGAAAAGCAATGGACCAGGCTTATTATTTTGTCATAGTTGAAATTAATCACTTAAACTATGTCTACTCCAAAAACGAAATTTTTAATCCTCCTGTTAGTATTGTGCCCGGGCCTTTTATTTAGCTGTTCTGGTGATAACGAAGAAAATCCTGGTCCTGGTGGGGGCAATGGTCAACTGGATGATGCCACAAAAACCTATTTGTTAATTGAGCAGGCTGTTTCAGAAATCGAACACTTCGGAAGAGTTGTTGGAAGAAACTATGATAATATTCAAACGGGTAACTCATTTCTTGTTTGTGCTTCGGTAGAAAAAAAGACCATCCAGAATGGTTTTGAGATAATTTATACGTTTGATCCGAATACGGTATGCCAGGATCAGCATACACGCAGCGGTAAAATTGCCATTAGTGTAAACACCAATGACAATTTTATAATGACCAATGCGATCGACTATGTAGTTGATGGAACTAAAATAGAAGGTAATTATGGATTGCGGTTATTGCCCAACTCCACAACAGAACAAAGATCGCTGATCACCAATGGAAGAATCACCCTTCAAAATGGCTTCTGGGCCAGCTATACCGCAACTGATCGCATATCCAACTGGAAGGCAGGAGTATCAACACTGTCAGATCTTACTGATGATGTGATTGAAGTGGCGGCTGATGCCGAATTTACCGTATTAGTGAAAGATGCCGCGCCATTCAAATCAAAAGTGCTTAATACACTCAGCATGAAATGGAATTGTGATGCTAAAACACGTACTATTCCTGTGGCCGGCAGGGTAAAACATGATCTGGGAAGTAACAGGTTTAGTACTACTAATCTTGGCAATGGAAATTGCAATAGAGTTATTGTGAATGAATAGTATTCGCCCTGGAGGGGTAAATTGTCTATTGGTTCGATTATATATCTGTCTTATATGCCCCGATGGGGGTCTGGCGGAGTGTGTCCCGGCGTCGGTCTGGCGGAGTGTGTCCCGGCGGCGGTCTGCGGAGTATGTCCCTATGGGGGTCTGGCGGAGTGTGTCCCAGCGGTGGTCTGGCGGAGTGTGTCCCAGCGGTGGTCTGGCGAATAAGCGACACTCAGCTTACAGGTTCTTCAAAAGCCGACCCCGCTGTATAGACAGCTACCTTATAGTTTGCCTGGAGTAAGGAAACTGCCTATTGCCTATGCAGCGGGGTCGGCTATCGAAGATTTTTTATGATCAAGATTGTTTATCCGCCAGACCACCGCTGGGACACACTCCGCAGACCGCGCCGGGACACACTCCGCCACACCACCACTGGGATACTCACTGAATATCGCCAGCACATACCTCACTACAATAACCGAAAATCAAAAGGCACATACGATTTCACTTGCCCTCGTTCATAATAGGAAGCGCTGCTATGCTCATAGGTTGTATAATCCTCAACCAGTCGCCATTTACCTCTCACCGGATTTAGAT
Organism: uncultured Terrimonas sp.; assembly: GCA_964528095.1. GTDB lineage: Bacteria > Bacteroidota > Bacteroidia > Chitinophagales > Chitinophagaceae > CAZGSG01. Next base: position 7,427 of record CAZGSG010000043.1, on the reverse strand, counting down.
GGATATAGTTCAGTTTTTGGATAAAGAATTTTTCAGTATAAATTCCTTTCGCATCAAAAGAACTTGAAAACACTTTATGCAACTGCCCTTTTTTGCGCTCACGGTCTGAAACCGCAGCAGAAAGTTTAGTCAGTAGCAATCTGTTGCCAGACTCTTCTAGTCGCCTGATCATTTCGTAAGCCATAAACCTTTTCGCATTACTGATAATTTTATTCAGATTAAAGCCGGCGGTTGGAAAATATAATATGGTGTGTATATGGTTGGGCATGATCACATAAGCAGTCGTGTGGTGGCCATCTTCTTTTAACTGATCAAACCAGTTGTATACCAGGTCATAACCGTTGACGATATCAAATAAGGGTAGCCATTTATAACAGGTAAAGGTGCAGAAGTACATGCTGCAATCGTCGCTATGCTGTTGTTTTATTGCCATGTATAAACCTAAAAAAGGTATATGGCTTGGCAATTGGAAAAACAACTTGTAAAAATGTTTTTTTCTGATTTTAGCTGGTATCCCAGGTTTGGAGGGTCTGTTGAGAATAGAGTGATTGTAAATGAACAGTCTTTCTTTATCTGGCAGCTATTTATACTTCTGTCCTGATATGTCCCAGCGGTGGTCTGGCGAATAAACGACCTTTAAGTTCAACAACTGTTCGATAGCCGACCCCGCTGTATAGCGAGCTTCCTATGCTACTATGAGTAGTGATCTATGCAGCGGGGTCGGCTATCGAAGATTTTTTATGATCAAGATTGTTTATTCGCCAGACCACCGCTGGGACACACTCCACTAGACCACCGCCGGGACACACTCCGCCAGACCACCGCCAGAACATACTCGCCAGATCCCGCTGGGACACACTCCGGCAGAACAACTATTAGATATACTCATTCAGACCACTGATGCAACCCACTCCGATGATCTCACCCCCCATTATTATCTTTCAAATGACAAATAAGACTATAGGTCATTTCAAATTGCCCCCAATCCAGCACTTGCTAATATCCTACAAAAGCCGGTTAACATGTCATAAAGCGGGAGGATACATCCAACTTAATTTTAGTTTTATTATTATACAAATTATTTCATAACTATTCAATGGGTACTAAACCAAAGCTATTTGTTCCGGTGATGCTCACTCCGTTCAAGGAAAACGGCGCAGTTGATTACGAGGAACTAACCAAATTGACAGAGTTCTATTTAGAAGCAGGAGCCGGGGGCTTGTTTGCTAATTGCCAGTCGAGCGAGATGTTTAAACTTACAGACAAAGAACGATTGGCCGTCACACAACATGTAGTGAAAGTGGCCAATGGATCGGTGCCTGTGGTAGCGGCCGGTACTTTTGGCGGTGCCATAACAAAGCAGGGCGAGTTTATAAAAAGAATGTATGATACAGGTGTGGAAGCAGTGATCATTATTACCAGCATGCTTGCAGGTGAATGGGAAGCGCCTGAAACTTTTGACGGGCGTTTTTACCAGTTGCTGGATAGTACCCCAGGTGTGCCTTTTGGTTTTTATGAATGTCCCGCACCCTATAAACGGGTACTTTCGGCAAAACAACTCAGGCAATTTGTGGAAACAGGCCGTGTGATCTATTATAAAGATACCTGCCTCGATATAAACCTGATAAAGTCAAAGCTGGAAGTAAGCAAAGGCGTGCCTTCCTTCGGGTTATATGATGCCTATATGGCGCATGCGGTAGAATCACTAAGAGCGGGATCGGCCGGCTTGTCCTGTATACAGGGAAATTATTTTCCTGAACTGGTCGTATGGTTGTGCAATCACTATAACGATGCAACGAAGATGGACGAAGTGGCACGTGTACAGCAATTCTTTATCGATCATATGGATGTGATGCATACGGTATACCCCGCGGTGGCAAAATATTTCCTGCAAAAAAGAGGGTTGGGCCTTTCATCTTTTACCCGCGATTTTTCCGGTGTATTTGATGAAGGCGTGCGGGCCAATGCGGATGAATTGTATAATGATTACCTGGAATTGTACCAGGATATTGATGTAAGACTTGTTAAAGAATATATATAAGCTTGTTTAATTATTGAAATCTGAATAGCAGAATAAAAAGTCCAGTTAATTTGTAGCTGTGATTTTTTTAAGTCGATCTTCAATTTTCAATAGTGAATTAAGCCTGATCCAAATAGAAACATGTGTATCATTTTAAAACCAAAATAAATTATGAGAAGGACTCTGATTAGGTTTACTTGGCTTACCTGTCTGATAGTGTTGGGGCTCCAATCCTGGGCCCAGGGACCTGTTACAGGTAAAGTTACCGATGCCGCCACCGGCGCGCCCGTAACAGGAACTACCGTGAGTGTGATCGGTGGTACCGCAAGTGCCGTTACTAACGATGAGGGACGTTATTCCATAACGATCCCTACTGCTGAAGCCCGCCTGCGTTTTAGTCATGTCGGTTACCTGCCTATTGAGATAGGTACCGGCGGTAAACAAACGCTTGACATCGCATTGACCCAAACCAATGCTGCCCTTGATGAAGTGGTAGTAGTTGGTTATGGTTCGCAAAAGAAAGTAACGCTTACCGGTGCGGTAAGCACAATCGATTCAAAAAAACTACAGGACCGCCCCGTGGGTTCGGTAGCAGAAGCACTACAGGGGCAGGTACCCGGCCTCACCGTAGTGAGGACCAGCGCACAACCCGGTAATCAAAGTATTGATTTCCGTATCAGGGGTACGAGCACATTTAGCAGCAATCCTGTATTGACCATTGTTGATGGTGTGCCTTCTTCACTGGACAGGATCAATCCTTCCGATATAGAAAGCATCAGCGTACTAAAAGATGCGGCTTCAGCTGCTATCTATGGTTCAAGAGCTACCGGTGGTGTCATACTTGTAACAACAAAGTCCGGAAAAAAAGGGCCACCCAAAGTAACACTGAGCTCATCAGTAGGTTACCAGACCCCTACAAGATTTCCTGAGAAGGTTTCCGCCCTGGACCATGCGCTCTTATCTAACGAAGCAAGGGCCAATGACGGTGGTGCTCCTAAATTCACACAGGCGCAGATCGACAAACTTTCATCACCTGATTATAAACAGGTGAACTGGGATGACTTTTTTTTAAATAACGCGTTGCAGATGGATCACAATATCAGTATATCCGGTGGTGGTGAAAACAATGACTATTATCTTTCTGTCGGTTATTTAAAACAGGATGGAATTGTGTTGAATACTTCATACGAGCGTTTCAACATACAGCTGAATCAAAACCTGAAGATCTCCGATAAACTTAAACTGGCGGTAAAGCTCGGGTATACTCCTTCAACAGTTATTCAGCCCACGGGCAATAATCTTTCAGGATTACTTACAGCAGTGGCTGCATTGCCTAATACGGATGATGAAATCAGAACAGCCGATGGAAAATGGCTGGGTAGACTGGAGGGTGGTTCCAATACCATTGCACAGGCATCTGCCGATGCGGGACAAACGCTTATAAAGGCAGGAAGGTTTTCTGGTAATGCCACACTTTCTTATAATGTCATTCCGGAACTAAAGTTATCTGCAAATTATGGAGTAGTAAGAAACCAGTCAAGGCTGCGTGATTATGCAAAGATCCTGACCCTGTACCAGCAAGCCAATCATGATCTTGTTGCTACGCAGACAGTATTCAACTCCTTGAAGATCGGGTATGCTACAGATATTCAGCAAAACGCGAACCTGCTGGCCAATTACACGCAGAAGTTTGGAGATCATTCATTATCTGTATTGGGAGGTTTTACGGCAGAATGGTTCGAACAGGGCAATGATGGTATTACAACGAGAAACTTCCTGACCGATGATATCTATACAGTAAGCGCGGGTACAACAGATCCCACGCTTTGGAGTATCTCTGGTACGGCTTCCGACTGGTCACTTGCTTCACTTGTATCGCGGGTATCTTATTCTTACAAGGACAAATACCTGCTTGAAGGTTCATTACGTTATGATGGTTCTTCAAGATTCCTGCAGGATGTAAGATGGGGTTTGTTCCCGTCCGTGTCCGCAGGCTGGGTTATATCAAGTGAAAACTTCATGAATGTAAGCCAGATCAATTTCCTGAAATTACGCGCATCCTGGGGACAGGTGGGTAATCAGAACGTAGGTAATTATCCATTCGCCAACAATCTGTCACAAACCACGTATTATTTCAATGGATTGCCCAACCGCGGTGTGCAAACGGCTGGTGCAGCCAACCCGGCTCTCACATGGGAAACAAAATCGGCTACGAATCTTGGCCTCGAAGGAAGATTCTTCCGTAACAAACTTGAAGTGAATTTTGATGTATTTAAAGAAAGAACATCGGATATTCTGCTGCAACTTCCATTGCCAACTACTTTCGGCCAGGCTGAACCTGTACAAAACGCAGGAGTGATTGATAATAAAGGATGGGAGTTAGAAGTAGCGCATCGTAATAAGCTGGGCGAATTTAACTATGGAGTGAGCGTACAGGTTTCAAATGTGACCAATAAAGTAATCAGCATGGGCGGTGTAAGCCCGCTTATAAGTGGTAACACGATCACACAGGAAGGATATTCAATGAACGACTGGTATGGCCTGCGGTCACTAGGTTATTTCCAGACAAAAGAAGAAGTAGCCGGTGCTCCCTTTCAAAATGCGTTGACATCACCCGGTGATCTGCATTATCAAAATAACGGCGGTGCTGCAAATATTATTAATGCGGAAGACAGGGTCAGGCTTGGCTCTTCAACACCTCGTTTTCCATTCGGGATCCGCCTGAACGCCGGGTTCAGAGGATTTGACTTTACCGCGTTCGGACAGGGTATCGTTAAACAAATGGTATGGAGCAATGGCTGGACAGCACAGAACTTCGATCGTGAAAACTCAACACTTCGCACCTATCACCTTGACAGATGGACACCTTCCACGCCCAATGCGCGTTTCCCTAAAACAAGAATGGGCAGCGGTGCGGCACGTGACGGCATCAACGATAAATTTTCAAGCTTCTGGCTGGAGAATGCCGGGTATTTCAGGATGAAGAATATCGAAGTTGGTTATAGTGTGCCCGCTTCGATCATGAAGAGAATAAAGATCCAGTCTGCAAGAATCTATGTAAACGCGGAAAACGCGTTCACAATAACAAAATTCCTGGGTTATGATCCTGAAGCCGCTACCGGTACCGGTGCAAGACTGCTGGAAAGCCGTTATCCTCTTGCGAAAGTGTTTACCGTAGGATTGAATATTAACTTTTAAACGATGATCATGAAAAATTTATTTATAAAATGGATACCATGTTTTGTGCTTACCCTGTCCATGTTATCCTGTAAAAAATTTCTTGATAAAGCTCCGCTTGATACTCCTTCACTGGAGAAATACTGGAGTAGCCCCGAACAGGCAAAATTGTGGGTGAACAACCTGTACCTTTCGCTTGGTGGCGTGGAAGAAACAATTTATGAAGCGTATAGCGATAATGCGTTTGGCCGTGCCGGTAATGGCTCCAATAACATTGCGAATGGCGCCTACGAAACGATCGATACGCGTGTTGCTGCCGAATGGGATTTTAAGTATATCCGTTTGTGTCTGCAGTTTTTTGATAATGTTGATCGCGTACCAGGTATTACCGCTACGCAAAAAGATCAGCTTTCAGGGCAGGTAAAGTTTATACTCGCTTACAAGTATTACAAATTGATCACCTTCTTCAGAGATGTACCGTTGGTAAAAGAAGTACTACCTGTTGACAATGCCGACATGGCAAAATCAACAAAAGCGGAGGTGCTCACCTATATACTCGACCAGTTGAATGGCGCTATTGCGACATTACCGGCAACATGGCCTGATGCTGACCAGGGTCGTGCTTCCAAGGGCGCCGCGCTGGCACTTAAAGCGAGGGTTTTATTGTATAATCAGCAGTGGGCAGAGGCTGCGGCAACCGCGAAACTGATCATAGATGCGAAGACCTATAGCCTGCATCCGAGATTTAATGAGCTGTTTCTTTCTACCTTCAACAACAAAACAAAGGAAGTAATACTGGCGCGTCAGTATGCGGCGAACGCGGCCACGCACGATATCAATCAGCGGTATGGGCCTGTGCTTTTCGCCGGCCAATCGCTTATTCTTCCTACTGCCGAACTCGAAGCCGCATTTGAAATGAAAGATGGTTTACCAAAAACGATCTCACCATTGTATGATGTAACGCATCCCTTCGACAACCGAGATCCCCGTTATGCGCAAACATTCATGTGGCAGGGACAAACACTCAACGGCCAGGTGCTCGATATGACAGGATCAGAATTTTCTTTTGCGTTCACGTATTTATATTTCAGGAAATACATTGCAGAATTCAAGGACCGTTTTACTCCCTCCAATGTAAACTGGATACTGTTCAGGTATGCGGATGTATTGCTTACGTATGCGGAAGCGAAAAATGAAGCTACCGGTCCGGATGCTACTGTGTATTCTGCTATTGACAGCGTGCGTGTTCGTGCAGGCATGCCGGTGGTGGATCGTGTGCGTTATGCTACGCAGGCTACATTACGTGACCTGATCAGGAATGAAAGAAGGGTAGAGCTGGCAGGCGAAGGATTGCGTTATTTTGATATCATCCGTTGGAGGACGGCGCAAACCGTTTTAAATATCAACCTGAGAAGTATGGATATTGAAAAATGGGCGGATGCTCCGAAAAACTCGAGTGGCCAGCCGATATTAAAAGTAAAAGCGGTGCAGGTAAGGGTCTTCAACCCGGCCAAAAATTATGTATGGCCAATACCGCAGACAGCTATCGACCGTTCAAAACTATTGGAACAACACGCTGAGTGGAAATAACCAGGAGTTATAAATGAAAGCCCCGACTATGTTTAACCGGAACAGTTTCCTGATCTTTTTATTCGCGCTGTGTACAGCAGGTGTTGATCGTGACCGGGTAAAGGAATATCCGCAGCACAAGGTTGTTGAATATGGTACCGGCAGCATCAATTCCCTTGGAATGGAAATGATGCGGATCGAAGCCGGTGAATTCCTGATGGGAAATGACGGCGAGATCGACTATACACATTTGCTGAAGGATGAAATTCGTACGCCTTATTTAGGTAAAGGCTCGCCGAACCCTTATATAAAAGGAGGAGCGCCTACAGACGAGAATCCATTGGAATGGGATGAGAAGCCGGCACATACTGTCAGGATCACACATACATTTCAAATGGCGGCTACACCGGTAACCAATGCGCAGTATGAACAGTTCAGGCCGGCACATCGCACCTTGAGAGGCAAGTCGGGATTTTCAAAAAATGATAATGATGCCGTTGTATTTGTAAGCTGGGATGATGCAGTGGCTTTTACAAAATGGCTGAGTAAAAAAGAAGGAGCGAATTATCGCCTGCCCACCGAAGCGGAATGGGAATATGCGGCAAGAGCAGGTACACGCACAGCTTATTTTACAGGTGATACCCTGCCTGCAGCATACTGG
>CAZGSG010000042.1:0-26975 GCA_964528095.1 uncultured Terrimonas sp. | reverse complement strand
ACGCGGGTCCCAATGCCAGCGCCAGCGGCCGTCCGGGCCAAGCCGCAGATTCTTTCGCTATAGATCGGATTGCGCTTATATGGCATCGCAGAAGAGCCCACTTGATCTTTCCCAAAAGATTCCCCCATTTCTCCCTCATGCGCGAGTAACCGGAGATCGGTGCCAAATTTGTGCGCGCTTGCAGCAAAGGAAGCAATGGCAAAACAATTAGCCGATAAAAAAACTAAAAACACAAATCCTGCCAGGGATGTTTCAAAGCAAGCAAAGAATAACAATGCGGAACCTGTTACTGTATCACATGGTGCTATTATCCGCGGCGATAGCACGCAGAAAAAAATAAGCCTTGTTTTTACCGGCGATGAATTTGCAGATGGTGCTGATGCAATTATCCAAACCCTGCGATCACAGCAAATAAAAGCGTCCTTTTTTTTCACCGGTAATTTTTACAGGGATACCCGGTATAAAAAGATTGTTCAGCAATTAAAGAAAGGCGGGCATTACCTGGGAGCACATTCTGATAAACACCTATTATATTGTGACTGGTCTAAAAGAGACAGCCTGCTGGTGAATAAAGAAAAATTCCGGCAGGATCTTTCACAAAATTATGCGGAGATGGCAAAGGCGGGGATACAAAAAAGGGACGCGACTTTTTTTCTTCCGCCTTATGAATGGTATAATGACACAATTGCTGCCTGGGCAAAAGAATGGGGTCTGCAACTGGTTAATTTTACCCCTGGTACGAAAAGCAATGCCGATTATACATGGCCGGAATTAAAGAACTATCAAAGCAGCGATGTTATATATAAATCTATTATTAATTATGAAAAAACAAAGACTTCGGGTCTGAATGGGTTTTTGTTACTGGTACATATCGGAACAGACCCTAAACGCAAGGATAAGTTTTATGAGCAGTTACCACTCCTTATTAAGGAATTAAGCTCTTACGGCTATCAGTTTCAAACAGTTAAAGAATTGTTATCCCCCTGACCCGCTTTGCGAAAGAACCAGCTGGTGATTCGTTTTGCATTGGTCTTTTCATATCTTTGGGGCATGCATTTTGAAAAAATCAATAATAAGGGCCAGGCTCAATTATTCCAGAATCAGTATCTGGAAATGCTAACCAAGACACATCCACTGGTGATCTGGGGTATGTATACGCCTGTCATCATTTACATGTTATATTATAGCAATACCCGGTTGGATTATAGCCTTAGCCGTGTACTGCTCACTTTTTTAGGAGGTATGTTTTTCTGGACCTTCTTTGAATATATCGCGCACCGGTTTCTTTTTCATTGGGTAAGTGAAAGGGGGCGCGCAAAAAATTTCATTTACACGCTGCATGGTAATCACAATCACTATCCGGGAGATAAACAAAGATTGTTCATGCCGCCTGTACCAAGTATCATTATCTCTTCAGCTATATTCGGAATATTGTACCTGACCATGCGACAGAACACATTTATGTTCTTCCCGGGATTTATACTTGGTTACCTCATGTATGGCACCATGCACTACGCGATACATGCCTGGAACCCGCCTTTCAAATGGATGAAAGGGTTATGGAGAAATCATCACCTGCATCATTATAAAGATGAACACAATGGATTTGGCGTAAGTTCTACTATCTGGGATCATGTGTTTGGGACTATGTTCGATCTTAAAAAGGAAAAAGAAGATAAAGAAAAAGTGAAGGCCCTGCAGTTTGAGAGAGATTGATCCGTTTATATAAATACTTTTGAATGATACGCCTGGTCCGTGGTTGGACCAGGTTTTTTATTGCATGGGTAATGCTGTACAGAAAAACCTATTTTTTCTTCTTTCCTTTTTTAATAATAAACAAAGCGGCATGATCGCTGCCTGTCTGGTTGGCAATAGCAGGCGGAATAGTAATAATAGTATTTCCATCTGCTGTCTTCCAGCTTAATGCTGTTTTTATTCCAGCCAGGTTGATCTTATCTCCAGGCATTGTTATTATTCCTTTCAGCACAACCTGGGCGGGCAATGCTACTTTATCCAATTCCGATAAATAGAAAGCATAGTTGGTATTGCCATCTTTTGACTGGGTATAATAAATATTATCACCGGAGTAAGGAGCTATTGGTTTGGAAGAATAAATGCCCTCTCCATTTATCTTTATCCATTTTCCTATTGCTGCCAGGCGGTCATAGGCCTGTGGATCCCAGTCGCCATCGGGGCCTGGCCCGATATTGAGCAGGAAATTACCGCCTCTTGATACTACTTTTATTAATAGCTGGATCAGCTTATGTGCTGTTTTATAATCATCACCAGGTACATAGCTCCAGGAATTGCCCATGGTCATACATGTTTCCCAGGGATAGGATAAAGGTTTCTCCGGCACTTCCTGTTCAGGTGTGGTATAGTTTTCATATTCGCCGGTTACCGTACGATCCACTACCAGCATACCGGGATTATAGGACCTGGCCATAGTGGCTATTTTTTTCATATCAATATCCTGGTCGATAGTAATACCACGCTGCCAGGATACACTTGTGTCAATTGTTGATAAAGGACGCACCCAGCCACCATCTAACCATAGAATGTCTACTTTACCATACTGGCTCATCAGCTCTTTGAGCTGGTTGTAGGTAAAGTCTTTGAACCTTGACCATCGCTCCGGGTATTTTGTTACCTCATAATTTACATTACGGTCTTTCGGAGGGAAATACGGCCACCAGTAATTTTCATTATGCCAGTCAGGTTTTGAAAAATACGCGCCAATCGCAAATCCGTCTTTTCGGAATGCATTAAATATTTCTTTTGTTACGTTGCTGCGGGGGTTGGTAGAAAAAGGAGTTTTTGAGCTGGTTATTTTATAATCCGTTTCTTTTGTATCAAACATGCTGAAGCCATCATGATGTTTGGTAGTAAAGATCATATACTTCATCCCCGCTTCTTTGGCCGCACTGACCCATTTTTCCGGGGCAAATTTTGTTGGATTAAAACTGGTCTGCAGGTTTTCATAAGCTTTTACATATTCATAATAACTTTTTGAAGATGGACCTTTTCTTTGTGTCCAGCCCTCATCTTCAGGGCAGATGCTCCAGCTTTCTACTATACCCCATTGACTATAAGTTCCCCAGTGCATGAATAATCCAAACTTCATGTCCTGCCAATTGGCAATACTTTTCAGTACGGCAGTATCCGACGGCGCCGTGTATCGGTGATGCTGTGCGTTGCCACTTAGCAGGTGTATCGCAAAAAATCCGGCAAGAAAAAAACGTTTCATGATCTGTAATAATTTTAATGAACAGGGAGTAAATAGGAAATTAACTCAGGTTGCCGGGTTAACCGGAATGAATGTAAAATAAAAATGCAAAGCTCAAAATCAAAGCCACCAAAAGATACGGAGACTATTTTTGAATTTTACTTTTGAATTTTGCATTAATTAAAATTACCATTTCTCCGCATCATCTTTCGGACCATCTGTATGGTATCGTTTGCGTGATTCTATTTTCTGCAACTGTCTTTCGATGATCAGATCGGCAATAAGCGGCGCCGCATCCTGCCCCGCATTGCCTTCAAGAAGTTGCTTTAGTTTTTTTTCATTCACGTCGATCCTGTAAAGAATGCCAACCAGTTTTTCAAAATCATGGAGCAACAACTGGTTTATTTTTTCTATGAGTATGTTGTGCCAAAAGGAATAGTTGTTTTCCGGCAGGGTGATGCCCAATTCTATAGCAGCGGCCTGTATGGCTTCTTCATTTTCCATTTGAAAAAGAAAGGTATTAAGAAAATGTTAAAGGAAACCTAAGAGTTTGTTCGTACGAACTATGTCGTATATTAGTGTTTTATTCAATCGCAACCGACAACTATGAGGAAATTGTTTTTACTGCTTCTGCTTATTGCTTTTACATGTCTATATTCGGTCGGGCAGGGCACGCTTAAGGGAAAAATCCTTGATTCTACCTCTAAACAGCCATTGGGAATGGCTACGGTCACCGTTTTTAAAGCTGCCGATACGGTATTGGTCACTTATCGTCTGAGTACACCTGAAGGAGAATTTAAAGTACCGGGCATTCCGCTTGATATTAATTGCCGGGTGGTCATTTCCTTCTCGGGCTACTGGGTTTATCGTAAAGAATTTATGATCTCTGCTGGTAATACGATAGAAGATCTCGGTACAATCCATATGCTACCCAATGCCAAATCGCTTGATGAGGTAGTGATCTATGCAGAAAGACCACCGGTTGTTTATAAGAAAGATACGATTGAGTTTAATGCGTCTGCATTTAAGACATTACCCAACGCATTGGTTGAAGATCTGTTGAAAAAACTGCCCGGAGTGCAGGTGGACAAAGATGGAAATATAATAGTGAATGGTAAACCGGTGAACAGGATACTTGTTGACGGAAAGACATTTTTTGGGGATGATCCCCGGATGGCTACCCGGAATTTGCCGGCAAATGTTATTGATAAAGTACAGGTAGCGGATGATAAAGAGGAGATGCTGCGTAATGGAGATGATAATCTTAATAATGTAGGCAAGGTCATTAATATCACTTTGAAAAAAGGTGTGAAGAAAGGTTGGTTTGGAAAATTATATGCAGGCGCGGGCACTGATAAATTGTACGAAGCCGGGGGTATTGCAAATATCTACCGGGACACCCTGCAGGTAAGTGTACTGGCCTATGCGAATAATATGAACAAGGCTGGCTTCAGCTTTTCAGAGTTAATGCAGGCCGGTGGCCTTGACCGAAGCAGAAGCAATAGCCTCAGCAGCAGTATCAGTATCTGGAACAGCAATAGCGGAGGCAGTGGTCTTTCTATCAATGGGGTCAATTTTGGAGGTGCGCAAAACTATGGCGGCATCTCTACCAGTAAAGGGGTAGGATTTAACCTGAACCATTCACCGAATACAAAACGTTCTTTCTTTGCCCAGTATTTTTATGGGAATATACTGGTTGATCGGAAAACCATTACCGATATCAAACAATACAGTGCCGATACAGTAATAAATACCAATACGGAACTAACAGGAGGGGTGGTAACGAATGCGCATAATATAGGCATCGGTGCGAAATTAAAACCCGACTCGCTCACTAATATTATTTTAAATGCCGGCTACACGATAGGCATTAGCGATGAAGACAGGATAAGTGATATCATCAGCAACAACAATAAGCTCGGCCCCTTAAGCAATGGCGCTGTAATGCAGAACAACCTGGGGAACACCTATTATTACCGCCATTCGGCAAGTATTACAAAACTCTCCGCAAAAAAAGCAGGTCGCCGTTTTACTATTTATCATAACCTGGATATGAATAACCGGTATAATGACAATACTACCGAAACGGATATCCGGTTTTACCAGCCTTCTCCCTTTGACAGTACTGCTACGCAGTTAAGACGGGAACGTATACCCAGAACGGATGCCGCTGCAAGCTTTAATTACAGCGATCCATTGAATAAAAAACTTGTTTTCAGAATAAATGGAAGATATGAATATGGAAAGCTGAATAACAATGTCAGCACATTCAATAAAAATGGCGGGCCTGATTACGATGAATTAAATCCGGCGCTGAGCAGTAATTTCAAAAGAACAAGTAATCGTTTTATGGTTACCCCGGGAATTGAGATTAAATGGAAGTCCTTCTTAATTACGCCGTCGGTAAGAGCATTGGTTCAATACGTGGATAATGATCTCGCATCGCTGCCTTCGCCCATCAGGCAGAAACAGACAAATATCCTGCCTGTGCTGGGTATTGTTTACAAACAATTAAATCTTAATTATAGCAAAGACATTGTGCTGCCTGCTTATACCAACCTTATACCGGTAAGGGACAATACCAATCCTTATTTTATTTTTAGAGGGAATGCCAGCCTTACGCCGATGGAAAGAAATAACCTGTCGGTCAATTACCAGTATAATAATACCAAGCGTAGCCTCAATGCGAACGTATATGCGAATGGCTCATTTACCAACAACGATGTAATTCAAAGTATAACTGTAAACGATAAAGGAGTACAAACCACCACGCCGGTAAACGCGGACGGCAGCAGCAATTTTTATATAAACTATAATATTTACAAACAATACAAGAACAATCAAAAATTTATTTTCTCCTGGAACACGGGCGCTAATTATAATTTTAACCGGAACAAATTATTATATAACAGCGAAACAAGCTGGCAAAGCACTTTTAATTTCAATCATTGGGTTGGCGTAAATCTTAACTGGAATGATAAAGTGGAGTACAATACAAGCTTCAGCAAAGGCTTCAATTTCACCAGCTATACCAATACAATATTTAAAAAACTGGAGATCCAGAATTCGGGCTGGGACAATGAACTTGTATTACGCCTGATCAAACATGTGATCGTTGAAACACAATGTTCTGTTTCGTATACGGACAATGTTCCTGCCGGCGTACCCAGGCAGGTGATCCGCTGGAACGCGGGACTTAATTTTACCATGCTAAAAGACGAGACAGGGGTACTTAAGTTGTCGGTCTTTGATATACTAAATCGTAACAACAGTGTATGGGTAAATGCCAGCAGGAATATGATTACCACTACACAGAATAATGTATTAGGGCAATATTTTATGGCCACATTCACTTACAATGTGAGGGCTGCCGGTGTAAAGAAAAAGGTTGGCGGAAGAGAGCGGTTCATGCTATTCTAATTCAAAATTCAAAAGTAAAAATTCAAAAATAGTCTCCATATCACCTGAAGAACTACGGTTTTGAACGGTGCATTTTTAATTCACTGTCACTTAGGGGAGCTTGAATTAAGGCTTAGTAATTAAATATTTATTTGTTTCGTATAGCAAAAACAAAAATATTTCATAAAAAAGATTACGGGGTACTTGTTCTACGAAAAATTCGTAATCTTGTGTCTTATAGCCAAAAATAATAGCATGAGAATATTTTCTTTTCTCCTTTTCTTTTTTATTGCCGTTTCGTCATTCGCTCAATCCAAAGGGCAATTCTCCGGGAGCCTGGTTGATACTTCGGGAGCCAAACGCATTCCCTACGCTACTATAACAATATTTACTGCTGCTGACACATCTATTATCACCTATCGCCTCAGCGATGATGATGGAAAATTCAAAGTGCCTGGTCTGCCGATTGATAAAGCGTTGAGAGCTGTTATTACCGCTAGTGGTTACCAGGTCTGGAGAAAAGAATTTACATTGACCAGTGATTCTGCCTTATTGGATATAAGGAAAATAAAAATGGATATTGAAGTAAAGGAGCTCGATGAGGTATTGGTTACTGCGGAGCGACCACCTGTGGTGTATCGCAAGGATACAATAGAATTCAACGCCTCTGCTTTCAAAACACTACCTACCGCATTGGTGGAGGACCTGCTAAAAAAATTTCCGGGTGTGGATGTTGACAAGGAAGGTAATATTACGGTGAATGGCCGTAAGGCCAACAAGATGCTGGTTGACAGCAAGGAGTTTTTTGGTACAGACCCCAAGATCGCCAGTAAGAACCTGCCTGCTAATATTATAGATAAAGTGCAAATCACCGACGATAAGGAAGAAATGCAGCGTAACCCGGATCTTTCTCCCGGCGAAGCGGGGGTGGTGATCAATCTTAAACTAAAAAGAAGTATCCGGCAGGGATGGTTTGGAAAACTATATGCAGGCGCGGGTACTGATGACCGCTATGAAGCCGGCGGTATTGTAAACCTGTTCAGGGACACGCTCCAGGTAAGCCTGCTTGGGTATAGCAACAACCTGAACAGATCGGGTTTTAGCATGACCGATGTGATGAACATAGGTGGTTTCAGCCGTTCGAACGTCAATAGCATGATGGTTTCAAGTGATGGAGGTTTTGCATTGAATGATATTTCCTTTGGCGGCCTCGGACAAGGGATCGTTCGTTCTTCCGGTGCGGGTATCAATACCAATACGATCATCAGTAATAAGCTTACGCTAAGCCTTCAGTATTTCTATGGGCAGAACAATACCCGTCTTTCTGACAAAAGCAATACAAGGCAGTTCTTTAATGATACTACCCTTACAACCAGGAATGCCAATAACGGAGAAAACAATGATTTCTCTCATCGTGTATCCGCTTTTCTGAAATGGAAACTGGATTCGTTGTCAACACTGGAGTACAGGCCGTCCTTTATATTCAATAAAAGCCGTTCTCAAAAATTATTTGAGTCTGTTTCATTCAGTAACTATGAGGACCAGCTGAACGAGAGCCATAATAGCCAGCGCAATAATACCGAAGGATTCTCTATGGGACAGAATCTGACGTATAACCGGTCATTTAAAAAAACAGGCCGGAGTTTGTATGCTACATTTTCTTTTAATTATAATTCAAATGATATTTCACAGTTCAATGACGTGGATAATATATTTTACAAGACCGGCACCACATCTGAGCTTAACCAATTGAGAGATCAGGACCAAAAGAACACCAGTGGAAGTTTTTATGCAAACTATTCTGAGCCTATTTCCAAAGCGCTTTCTTTACGGTTTACACAAAGCATTGAATTCTTCAACAATAAGGATTATATAGATACGTATGAGTATGACCCTGCAACCAGGGAGTATACGATTCTTAATGACGCGTTGACCAATGGGTTAAGAAGAAACGGACTTAGAAGTACTTCAAATGCGGGATTACGGTATAAGTACAAAAAATTCAATATTACACCGGCCATTAATTTAAAAGCGCTGAATATTGATAATACATTTAGAAAAAACCCTGATATTAACCAGCACTTCCTGTATATATTACCGTCGCTGGCAATAGGTCTCGACAAATGGAATATTAACTATAATATCGGAGTGAACGAGCCGTCTGCTACGGATCTGCAACCCGTAGTAAACAATACGAATCCATTGTACCTGCAGCTAGGCAATCCGTCTCTGAAGCCAGCTTTATCTCATAATATTTCGCTAAACTCCTATTTCTATGACGTAAAAAAATCACTGAATTATAATGCATATTTCAATGGCACGATCAATAATAATGCGGTAATAAGGGAGCGTTCTGTAGACGAAAATGGAGTGCAGGTGTCACGCCCTATAAATGCCGATGGTGTTTGGCGGGTATATGGTAGTGGTAGTGTGCGTAAGCAATATAAATTTAGCCAGAAATGGAAATTTTCCGCGGGAGTTGCTGCTTATATACAATACAACCAGGGGTTAGTGATCGTTAATCAAAACCGTAGTATTACAAAGAACTGGAATATTGGCCCTTCGCTGAACTGGTCGTTTAACTGGGATGATAAAATAGAACTTAATCAACGATATAGTCCCGGATGGAATAAAAGTATCTACCAGAGCAATGTATATCCAAGCCTTGAGGTCTTACGCCATTCAGCCTCTTCTGAATTGGTAGTACGACTGCCGAAACATTGGGTATGGGAGAGTTCGCTCGATTATACCCATAACCCGCAGGTGGCGGCAGGCATTCAAAAAAGTGTATTTCGCTGGAACGCGGCTGTCAACTTTCTATTTCTTAAAAACGATAAAGGACAATTTAAGCTCTCTGTGTATGATCTGCTGAACCAGAATATTAATGTATACCGCACCGTGCAGGAGAATTATATAAGGGATAACGAGACAACTGTTTTGCAACGCTATTTCCTGCTTACGTTTACTTATAATATCAGGAGCTTCAGTGGTAAAGTAGGAGGAAGAGAAAGAATGATGTTGTTTTAGTGGATTAACAATGTCGAATCGCAAGAAGCGCAATACTAATGTTCGATTTACGAACAGAGTGTTGCGCTTCTTGCGATAAACACTAATGTCTTTCCGCAGCTCCCAGTGCAAACAGGGCAAAATCATACCTGACAGGATCTTGCGAATCAAATTTTCTTAAGTTAGCCGTGAGTTCCAGTGCTGCGGACCAGTCTATTTGTTTGCGGGTGAGCAACCTGAATTTTTTTGCAACTCTTGCTACATGCAGATCTACAGGGCAGATCAACTGGGCCGGGGAGATTTTTTTCCAGATACCAAAATCAACCCCGTTGTTGTCTGCCCTCACCATCCAGCGAAGGAACATATTCAATCTTTTGCAGGTAGACCCTCTTTCTGGCGTGGCAATATGTTTTTTTGTTCTGGCAGGCACATCTTCAAGCGAAAAAAAATAATGATGAAACCCTGTCAGCATTTCTTCCATATTAGTGCCATGCATGAAGAAAGCTGTTTCAAGACTATTGTGCCGTGTATAATGAGATTTGAAAAACTCTACAAAATAAAGAAGGTCGGTATCATTAAATGTGCGGTGTTTGAAGCCGATCAGTTTTTTCAGGTCATTAGTGGTATGGTGGAGACAGAAATCATAAGGCTGCATATTCATCAATTGCATCAACTCTTTTGATTTATTGATGATGGTAGTACGATTACCCCAGGCGAAGATCGCAGCAAAAAAACCTGCAATTTCGATATCCTGTTTTTTCTTAAACAGGTGTGGGATGCAAACAGGATCATCTTTAATAAAAGAGGGCCGGTTATGTTCTTCTGTTTTTTTATCAAGGAATTTTTGTAGATCGCTGCCTGGCATATGCAAATGTAAACGCTGGGGCATAAAAAAAGAAGGTTGAATAATGGTAGTTACTCAACCTTCCGGAAACTATTTTGACAATAGTATTTATATAAATATTGATCTGGCTAAAGCGCTCTGTCGCCACGAATAAGGCGTAAAAGTATTGCAACAATAGCTATCACCAATAAAACATGTATAAGGCCGGTTGCTGAAAAAACAAAGTAACCCAGCGCCCACCCGATTATTAATAGTACCGCAATAATATAAAGCATAGTTGATTAATTTAATTGAGAAAACTTATTTACTCACCCTATACTTTGCAGATACAATGCCAAAAAGCAGCTTATTTCTTGCCGGCACATTTACGGGTATTTCGTCACTGCCAGTTTAGCCGATCGCTTTCGTTAAATCATCTATCAGGTCTTCAGCATCTTCAACGCCTACGCTCAGTCTTATCAGCGAGTCGGCCAGCCCATTCTTTATCCGTTCTTCCCTGGGAATAGAGGCATGTGTCATAGAGGCGGGGTGGTTGATAAGTGATTCCACGCCGCCGAGGCTTTCTGCCAGCGAAAACAGTTTTGTAGAGGACATGACGCGGGTAGCATTTGCAATGCTTTCATCCTTAAGGGTAAAGCTGATCATACCACCAAATCCGCGCATTTGTTTTTTTGCGATCGCATAACCTGGATGGTCTTCGAAACCGGGCCAGTATACTTTATCAACTTTTGCATTATTGCGGAGCCAATGTGCAATTTTTTCCCCATTGATACAATGTTGCTGCATGCGCAGGTGCAGTGTTTTTATTCCGCGTAGCACCAGAAAACAATCCATGGGTCCTGGTACAGCACCACAACTTTTTTGAATGAAGTATAATTTTTCTCTCAGATCCGCGTCATTCATGACCAATGCGCCCTGGATAACATCACTATGACCGCCCAGGTATTTTGTAGAAGAATGCATTACGATATCGGCACCAAGATCAAGCGGATTTTGCAAATAAGGGGAAGCAAATGTATTATCTACGCATAAAAGTGTTTTTGCTTCTTTTGATATAGCGGCCACTGCTGCGATATCAGTAATATTCATCAACGGATTGGTAGGCGTTTCCAGCCAGATGAGTTTTGTATTCGGGGTAATCAGTTTTTTGATATTGGAAGGATTGCTGGTATCGGTATAAAGAAATTTTATCCCGAATTTTTCAAATATTTTGGTAAAAAGACGGTAGGTGCCACCATACATATCACTTGCCGCAATCACTTCATCGCCGGGAGATAATAATTTAATTACTGCATCGGTAGCGGCCACACCGCTACTAAATGCCAAACCATATTTCCCATTTTCTATTATTGCAAGCGCGTCTTCCAGCGCCTTGCGCGTAGGGTTCTGGCTGCGCGCATATTCGTAACCTTTATTTTTTCCGGGAGTTTCCTGTACATAGGTAGAGGTTTGATAAATAGGAGTCATGATGGCTCCTGTAGAAGGATCGGGTTCTGCTCCTGCGTGGATGAATTTCGTTGCTATTTTCATGTTGTTTATTGTATTAGTACTGTTTGATGTTGCCGAGGCAATAGTAAATGATGCCCGCTGTTAGTTAGGTTTTGGTAGGCATCGTCCGCCATAGCTTTAGCGACGGCGGGCGATGCAAAGATGTTGAAAATAATCAGGAAAACGGGCTAAAGTGTAAGAAGGGTTTACCACTCATCCTGCAACAATTTTGTTTAACAATGGCTTAACGTTGCAGGCTTTATCCCGCTTATCATGCCTGGAAGTAGTGGAAATATTTTTCAAACGGCATTCTTCAGGTTTCAGTAAGTTTTAAGTTTCTATAAAATTTCTCCATTGCTGTATACGGGTACCGATGGTAGATAATCGCTTGTTTTCCCTTCGCCCTGCAAGTAATTTGGTGGAACATTGTTTGTAAATCATAAAAAAGTATACCATGAAAAAGTTATTTCTTCTAGCCGCAATCTCGATAAGCCTCTTCGCTACCGCCACACCTATCCCATCAGAGGTAAGTGAAAAAGTATTAAAGGCATTCAAAGAAACATTTGCCACAGCCCGCGAAGTTACCTGGCACGAGTATGATAATGTGTATCAGGCAAATTTCAAACAGGATGAGGTGCAGATACGTGCGCAATATGACAGCGATGGCAAATTGCTGAAAACCATCCGGTACTATGGAGAGTCTCAACTGATGCCGAATATTGTTGCAAAATTGAAAAAGAAATATACCGGGAAAGAGATCTTTGGTGTCACAGAAACATCGTCTGACCAGGAAGTGAATTTTGTTATTAACCTGAAAGATGAAGATAACTGGTACATAGTAAAATCAGATATTTTTGGTAACCTTGAGCAGACTGACAAGTTCAAAAGAGCTGATAAATAAAAAGTATAGTATAGTTTGATGGGATAATTTGATAATGTTGCAGGCTGTTCGCGCAATTATCAAATTATCCCATTCAACATTATCAAAGATATTGCGCCGCAGATAGATACCGCCATTCGTGACTGTTTGCAGCATGCGCCGTATGTGGTTGCAGCGGCTTATTCAATACGGTATCACAAAGTATTTTTTCCTTTACCATTTTTTTCCTTGCCTCGTGGATCATTTCCTGTAACAGAGGATCCTGCATCCACTTTTTTTGTGGCGGTTCAAAACCGATCTTATCTTTTCTCCAGGCGATGGAGGAAGGCAGGTCGTTCTCCATTGTTTTTCGCAATAGCCATTTGGTCCAGCCATTCCTTATCTTAAAGTTCGCGGGTAGTGAGAATATGAATTCTACCAGTTCATGACTGAGAAAGGGCAGTCTTACTTCCCTGCCATGTGCCATGGAGTTCCTGTCAGCGTAACGCAGTAATTCTTCCAAACCATGTTCCACCGTATTAAAATGTAATACTCCGTTCAGATCGAATATGGAAGGCATGGTGTAATAAGCTTCTTTGCTTTGCAGACGTACAAAATCCCTTGTAAGATCTTCCTGGCGAAGAGCATTAGCAAGATATTGTCTTTCTAAAACAACAGCGGCTATATCGGGAAACAACGATGCAATGATATTTTTAGCGCCAAAGCGTTCTGTTACACCCAGTTTTTTGGCAGCCTTTAATTCTCCGCTTCTTAATAGCTGTCTTCTCCTGAACAATTCCTGCCAGTACCATTTATAGTATTTTGTATAACCCGCCAGGGTTTCATCTGCACCCTGTCCATCCAGCAATACCGTTACACCCTGTTGCCTGGCCCTTTCGAAGACTTTATACTGTACATATGCGCTTGCCGAACCAACGGGTTCTTCCTGATGATAGGAGAAATGCTCCCAGTCTTTTACCAGGTCATTTACAGAGAGATCAATAGTATGCTGAGGCAATCCAAACTTATCAACCACTTGTTTTGAATAGCTGTATTCGTCTTTTTCAAAACCAGGAAAAATAGCTGTGAATGCGGTTAGGGAAGACGTTTTGCTAGTTTCTTGCTGCTGACCGATTGCAATTGCGAGTACCGAAGAACTGTCGAGCCCCCCGCTCAACGAAGTTCCAATTGCCACATCACTCCTTAATCTTCGGGTGATCGAAGTGGAAAAAAGATGCCGGAACTTTTCCAGTACTTCCGGTTCTTTTATTTTATCATCCTGTTTGTCAGGATTAAGCTCCCAGTATTTTTCAATGATCAGCTCATTACTGCCGGGAGTAAAATATAATCTTGATGCGGGAGGCAGCTTGAATATGTTTTCAAAAAAAGTTTCTTCGGGTTGCTCCGGATTATCTACATAGCCAATAGTAATATAGTTGAATAGCATTTTTAGATTGGGCTTTCGTTGAACACCGCCCGCCCATAATGCTTTCATCTCGGAAGCAAATAAAAAAGAGCCTTCAGCCGCGTAATAGAAAAATGGTTTTTCTCCAAAACGATCACGGGCAGCAAATAATTCCTGTTCCTCATTATCCCATATTGCAAAGGAGAACATACCATCGAAATATTCAACGCATTCATCATTATAATGATCAAAAGCGGCCAGTATGACTTCTGTGTCTGAACCGGTGCTGAATGAATAACCTTTTTGGCGAAGGTCATCCCTGAGTTCTTTATAATTATAGATTTCCCCGTTATAAACGATGGTATACCGTTGCGCATAATGCATTGGTTGTGCAGCCGCCTCGGTAAGATCAATGACTGATAGCCGACGATGAGCTAAAAGAACTTTTCCGTTGGCATCCTGCCAAAGCTTTTCCCCGTCTGGCCCACGATGGGCCAGTGCCGATATCATTTTCTTTAGATGCTCCGTATTGAATGAATCCGAAGACTGCAGGATTCCGGCTATGCCACACATACTGTAAAGATGGAAAGAAAATCCGGAAATTGTGGATTTGAAAATATTGCGTAATGAAGCGAAGACTGGCCTGGTAAAGCATATAGCTATGCAGGCGGAGTGCCCGGCCCTGGCTTATTAGCACTACCAGATCCGGGAATTTTTCAGAAGCTGATAGGCAGCTTTGCTACCTGGTCTTCCCAGGCTATCACCAGATCGGCCCCGGTGTTTGTTTTTTCGAAGAGCATAGTAAAATATTCCAGTCTTGTATTGCCGCCGCTGACAGGGATCACAAAACGATGCACGTCCTTAGTGCTGTCCTGGTTTAGTCCCCATGAATCTATATTCGAATTGAGCACAATTGTCCACTCGCCGGGTTTAGGAATACAATACAGGATATACCTTCCTGCTGCTACTTTTGTTTTTTGGATAATAGCTGAATGGAAAAAGTCAATTTCTGTTGACTCATTGGCGCCAAGTCTCCAGTGTTCTCCATATTTCAGTATATCATGAAATAATTTGCGACGACCCAGGTGAGGGCGGCTGTATATTACCCGTGCAAGGGGAGGCGCAGGGTTTCCATTTGCTATTTTAAGTTTGGGATAATCTACCGGGAAATAGCTCATATCCATTGGTGACACATCCACCCCGGGATAAATATTATCGTTGATGAGTTGCTGACTGTCGGCAATGGTCTTTGCCGGCTCGGGTTTTTCAGAACTCACTGCTGGTTTTTGTTTTTGCTTGCAGGCCGCAAGAAGTAACAGCACTATACAAATCAACGAAATCTGTCTGGATAAATTCATACAACAATACTATTGAATATTGCCCTGCAAAGCAAGTTTCACTTTCCCTGCAATTGCCAGCATTATTAGTGATACCGGTTTAAATTAATGCCTCCTCTGCAAAAATAGAAGATTCAGGGATTGCTGCCGAGGCTTTCAGCTATTATCTGTTCCGGCTGGTAATAATTCATAAGCTGATCTTGTAAACTGTTTCAGGTCATTCCAGAATTGACGATAACAGTCCTTTAAACGTTGGTAGTTGTCTTCAAATAGCCTGATTGCTGTATCACTTTCTGTAAGGTAGGCAGCTCTTCTTACCACCCCGCCAAAACTTTTGCCCGTTCCGTCAAGGGTCCGATAATTATACAGCCAGTTATGCAATTGCATATAATGAAACATTCCTGCAAATTGTGCAGGAAACCAGGTTTTGTATTGGTCCAGTGTTTGGTAAGTATCCTGTGAAAAGGCGAATAAGGAAGCGTCGGAAAATTCGGTAGGGTCTGTTGCCAGGAAATGATCAAAAGCAACATCTACAAACGCACCGCTGTATAAACGATAATAGGGCCTGAACACCTCTTTTGCCTCTTTAGTGGCTTCATGAAAATCGGTAAAAGTATCAATATGCCGGTGCAGCATTATTCCCTGCCTGATCCGTTCGGGGTAATCAAATTTCTTTTTTCCTTTTACAAAATCACTGACCATATTACCTACGAGTATCCCGGGATCGTTAAAAGACAGGTATGCGTGGGCCAGGTAATTCATGATTTTTGCAGGGTGGTTTTTATCCAGTTGCCGATCGTATCCAGTGCAAGGGGAGCTATGGTCTCTTCTATTTGACTGTATTCTGACAAGTCGCCGGTATTTGCCGTTTGGAGTAAGTGATTTAAAGAAGGCAATGCTTTTACTTCATAGTTTTTGTTTTTGGCCTTTTTTAAAATGGCATCAATCAATTGCAGGTTTGTTTCAGCATCTACCTGGGTATCCTTTGTTCCGTTTATAGCCAGTACACTGCATTTTACTTTGGCAAGATCCTGTGCCGGATCATAGGTAATGAAAAAACGCATCCAGGGGTTATTGTAAAGAGATTTATACAGGGCATAAACATCCTGTGTCACAATTGAATTGTCTTTTACCATCAGTGCAGTCAATGTTTTTTCACTTTGCGTTGTTTTCCATGCTTTCCATACCGGTTCTATTCGTTGAGTAAGCACGGCAACATTTTCCGCACTGCCAAACAGGGAAAGCATTTTTTCATGCAGTTGTTTGAATGCGACAATAGAAACCGGATCGATCCCCGATTTTTCAAGCTGATAAGCGTTCTGTTCAGTATTTATTTTTTTTCCACCGACAACCGGCGCTCCCCAAAGTACAATGAAGGCAATATCTTTTCTTTTAGCTGCCAGCATCGGAGCAATGATGCCACCTTCGCTATGGCCGATCAGCCCGATCCTGTTCTTATTGATTTCCGGCCTGGTTTTCAGAAATTCAACGCCTGCCCCTGCATCAGCAGCAAGATCGGCGCTGGTCACATTATAATTACTGGCTGTTGTTTTCCCTGCACCTCGATCATCCACTCTTAACACAGCAATGCCATTTCGTGTTAAATAGTCTGCC
The DNA here is from genome assembly GCA_964528095.1 of uncultured Terrimonas sp. Classification (GTDB taxonomy): domain Bacteria; phylum Bacteroidota; class Bacteroidia; order Chitinophagales; family Chitinophagaceae; genus CAZGSG01. The sequence goes on along the minus strand of CAZGSG010000042.1, from coordinate 9,797 downwards.
AGAACAAAAAATGATTGATGCCCCATTATGGTGCTGTTCCTGTCCTGTGTACCGCTTCCACTAATAAGTAATACTGCCGGATAGGGGGAAGAAGAATTGGAACTATTTTTTGGTATGGTAAGGGTAGCGCCGAAATGAGCGGACTTGTCTGCGTTATCATATTCTACACCATAACTATCATAAGGAAATGGGGGTTGAGGTGTTTGAGGTCTGGCACTGGCCGTGCTTATTTTAATTTGGGCCGCCTGCTTTTTTAATAAAAGAGGAAAGCTTGCGCCCTGCGAAAAAGTGCCGCTGATTGTTGAATCATTGATCAATTTACCTGTAAAGGATGCGCCCAGTTGCTCCATTTTCATCGTGATCGTTTCCCCATCTACTGTTGTTGTTTCACAAGAAATTTCCGCACCACCCTGGTCAAGACTTTTAGCGATAGATGATAGGCCTCCTTTATTATCTTCTGTAATAGTAAAAAGAATACGAAGTTCTACTCCCACTTGCAAAGTACCCTGCCAGCTACCCAGAAATCTTTTTTGCTGGGCCATACTGTTATGACTTAGGAAAACAAAAGCAAGTATTAAAAAAGCGCAATGCTTCATGATGATTGTTTTAGTTAATATTTTTTTGTTTGTATAACCTGTAAGAATAGATAGCGGGTATGACTGTTATAAGAATTGTAATGGTAAAAAAAATGACCATCGATACTTTAGTTGGGGTGAGTACGCAAAGTGCAGCGATAGCTAAACCTCCCCCAAACCAGAGTTTGCCAGCCAACTGGTGTGTTTTTCTCCAGTTTTCTTCATTTTCCAGGGTCCAGGGCAGGCGGATACCCGCAAAATAGTTGGGTTTGATAGTATGCATATAGTTACCAATAAAAGCAAACAGGACCCCTACAGCAGCAAAGACAAATGTGGGACTAAACTTCATTCTGCCGCTTGCCGAGCCATATATGATCAGGGCAACGATCCCCGATATAAATACAGCGATGACAAAGCTGATCCTGGCCAGGCGGGTTTTATTTTCTACAGCATATTTCTTTGGGTCTATCCGATAAACATTGCTGACCAGTAGATAGGTTACGAGGTTCACTCCTGATAGCAGTAAAACTGCTGTGAGTAATTCCGTTTTGCTGCCAAACCGGTCGGGGGTGCCGTCGATATTAAAATGCACGGCAACGGAATCAGGCAGACCAGGCCAGGCAAAGGCCAGATAAACCAGGGGAGCGATAATAATAGGCCATACGGCTAGTTTGAGAAATTTGTCCATAGTTTATTTTTTTTTGACTTTGAATTGCATAAACCATTTCATTATCTCATCTACCACATTGGTATTCAATGAATAATATACAAACTGACCTTCTTTTTCACTGGTTACAAGTTTGGCTTGTTTGAGCAGGTCCAGGTGATGAGAGATGCTGGGCCAGGAAATTTTGAATTTTTCCGCTATTTCGCCTGCGGTCAGATCCCTTTCCTGGAGCAACTGGAGTATCTCCCGGCGGGTAGGATCGTTCAGCGCCTTGAAAACAGCGTTCATTTTGACAATTAGTTCATTAAATAATTAGACAACTATCTAAATATAAATAAATTTTTTAAATAAAAAAAATGATACGTTTCCGTACACTACGTTATAAGCGGTAATAAAAAAAGGATATGCGGTTCACATTCATTGATGTCTGTTAACTGTGTTTAACACAGACCTCCATTAATCACAAATGACTTGCGGGCAGGTGTAACATAAAATACTTTTGCTGCGTCATACTTACCGAACAACAATTATAAAAACAAAATCATAACCACTAAATAATTTAAATTATGAAAAAGATGATCCTCACACTGGCCATTGCGATAACAACTTTAGGAGCTTTCGCCAGGGAAGTAAATGTAAGCTCAACTGTATTAAACTCTTTTAAGACAGAATTCAGTTCTGCCAAAGAAGTAAAATGGACAACAGGTAGTAATTACTACAAAGCGTCTTTCATGCTTAACAATCAGTATGTATTTGCTTTTTATACAACAGAAGGAGAATTGCTGGGAGTTACCAGGTATATCAGTTCACTCGATCTGCCCATCAACCTGCAAAGCGGCCTGAAAAAAGCGTATGCTGATTACTGGATCTCCGACCTCTTTGAAGTATCTAATGTGAATGGTACAGGATATTATATCACTATAGAAAACGCGGATATAAAGATCGTTTTGCAATCTACAAATGGCAGCGACTGGAGCGTATATCAGAAATCGACAAAAGCATAAATACATCCGTGCCCTTTAGCCGGTAAACAGTTTTGGTGTGTGGTAAAACAAACCCCGTTGTTCCTTAAATGGACACGGGGTTTTTAGCTAAGAGATCAAAGAGAAAGAGTTAAAGAGAAAGGCGCATTTTTTTTAAACATTATTTACGACGAACAATACTTAAAGGGATCAATAATAAAAATATTTATATAAAAAGATAAAGCGGGAATATCTTAATGTTATCTCTTTATCACATTTTCTTATTGATCTATTAGTTAATTGTTATGATCATTAACAACCAACTCCATTAGTCACAATTTACTTTCATGCACCTGTAACATAGAGTATGTTTACAGCGTCATAAATCAAAATCAATTATCATTAAAGTATTAGTCATGAAAAAAATCTTTTTAGCACTTTCATTAATGTTGACTGTTGCTGTATCAACAACTTTTGCAAACCCTGTCATCACTGAAAACCCACAGGCGGAAAAAACATTTAATAAACAATTTGCCGGCGCAGAGAACATCCAGTGGTCGAAGACCCGTGATGGTGTGCTCAAAGTAACTTTTACCTGGGGTGGTACCAGGGCGGAAGCTTATTTTGATACCGACGCGGAACTGATCGCTACTGTTCGTAATATTTTTTATTCACAAGTACCCCTGAATGTGATGCGCTCAGTAAACTCAAGGTTTGACAATCCTATTGTGCTGGGTGTAAATGAAATTTCAACCACAAGTGGCAGCCGTTATCTTATTTCATTGGAGAACAATGGTAAAAAGTATTCAGCTACTATTTCCAGTCTTGGTGAAATATCGGATGTGAAGAAAGTAAAGAACTAAAACATTTTCCAGAATTTGTAAAAGAGCCTTGTTGAGAAACAGGGCTCTTTTATTTTGGCAAAACTGTATTTTTGCACTCTTCCGCATTGTCTCACCTTATTGTGATCAGAAGGCGGTTTTACAAAACAGTTGTAAAATGAATAAAGGTCCTGTTTCTCAATTTATCCAGCATCATTATCGTCACTTTAACGCAGCGGCATTGGTAGATGCAGCCAAAGGATATGAAACACATTTGCTAGAAGGTGGTAAGATGCTTGTCTCACTGGCCGGGGCCATGAGTACGGCCGAGCTGGGGATTTCCCTGGCAGAAATGATTCGCCAGGATAAAATAGCGATCATTAGTTGCACCGGTGCTAATCTTGAAGAAGATGTGATGAACCTGGTAGCACATAGTCATTATAAAAGAGTACCTAACTACCGTGATCTCACTCCGCAGGACGAATGGGAGCTGCTTGAAAATCATTATAACCGTGTAACTGATACCTGTATCCCTGAGGAAGAGGCTTTTCGTCGTTTGCAGAAGCACCTTGTAAAGCAATGGAAAGATGCGGAAGCGAAAGGAGAGCGGTATTTTCCACATGAGTTCCTGTATAAAACGGTGCTGAGCGGTGAGCTGGAACAGTATTATGAAATAGATCCAAAGGACAGTTGGATCGTTGCTGCGGCAAAAAAGAATATCCCGATCGTAGTACCGGGTTGGGAAGACAGTACAACGGGGAATATCTTTGCGAGTTACGTGATCAAGGGTGAACTGCAGGCCAGCACTGTAAAAAGCGGAATTGAATACATGGTTTGGCTGACGGAATGGTACCGGGCCAATTCAGGGGGAAAAGGTGTTGGTTTTTTCCAGGTAGGTGGCGGTATCGCCGGTGATTTCCCGATTTGCGTAGTACCCATGATGTACCAGGACCTGGAATGGCACGATGTACCGTTCTGGAGTTATTTCTGCCAGATAAGTGATTCAACCACATCATATGGCTCCTATTCAGGTGCTGTGCCCAATGAAAAGATCACCTGGGGCAAACTCGATATTCATACACCAAAATATATAGTAGAGAGTGATGCTACGATCGTAGTGCCATTGATATTTGCGTGGATACTGGGATGGTAGAATAATAAACAATTCAAATAGAAGCCGGGATGATCAGACTTTCGCTGATCATCCCGGCTTTTTCTTTTATGAAATCAATAGGGTTAAAATATTATTTGCCAACACACCGCTTTAGCGATTGTAAAACCAACGAAGCAAATGCTCTTCGCTTACTCGCCCCTTGGGGAATATATCCTGAGAGGTGAAATATCTTCATGCAAGCAGAGGTTTTTTTATTGCCGGCAAACAATCAACTCTTTAGGAAGGCTTTGATATTATCGTGATTTTAAAGCCGGTCATATAGAACAAGAGCTTGAAAAATCCACCGGGAGTAAATAACTTTATCCGTATAATTCTATTCCTGAATTTTTACAGGAAAAATTCCATGAAAGTAAGAGGACTACTCAATGAGGCCGAGTAATAAAGAAAGCTAGCTAGATGATCAATATAATAAGAACCGATTCAGATAATAAGGATTTTATCGAACTCGTAAAATACCTGGATGCAGACCTGGCCGAAAAAGACGGGAATGATCATTCATTTTATGCGCAATTCAATAAGATCAATAAAATAAGACATGCTGTCGTTGCATACGAAAATGACCGGCCGGTTGCCTGTGGTGCAATAAAAGAATTTTCTCCGGAAAGCATGGAAGTTAAACGCATGTATACATTACCGGGAAATAGAGGTAAAGGAATTGCCACCAGTGTGCTGAGGGAACTGGAAAAATGGGCTACTGAATTATCGTATAAAAAATGTATGCTCGAAACCGGTAAAAGGCAGCCTGAAGCGATCGGGCTTTATAAAAAGAATGGTTATAAAATCATTCCTAACTATGGACAATATGCTGGGATTGAAAACAGCCTGTGTTTTGAAAAAGAAGTAAAATAAGTTAACAGTTTTCCTGGCTTCCCTGTAGCGCAAAGAATTGTACCAGTCGTTTCTATCAGCAATACAAATCACATGCTCTTATCCTGATCATAAATGGAATTTACTACTCTACGTTTGGAAATACGGCAGGTCGCTTTAAGTGATCTTAACGATATTCACGCGCTTCATTCATTACCGGCAACTGATGAGTTTAATACGCTTGGAATTCCCGAAACAATCCAGGTTACTGAAGAGTTATTGAAGAACTGGATCACTCAACAAAATGCAAGACCCAGGTTATCCTATACTTTTAGCATCAACCTGATTGACACAAAGGAATTTATAGGGTTAATCGCACTTAATATCGGAAAGCCAAAATATAAGATCGCCGAAGTTTGGTATAAAACACATACAGCTTATTGGAAAAAAGGGTACACAACAGAGTCGTTGAAAAAGATCCTTGAGTTTGGGTTTTTAACCCTGGGACTTCATAGGATCGAAGCCGGTTGTGCAGTAGAAAATATTGCTTCAAAAAGGGTACTTGAAAAAGCGGGCATGTTACAGGAGGGACGTAAGAGAAAGATATTACCTATCAGGGGTGATTGGGTAGATAACTACATTTTTGGGATATTGGAAACAGATTTCATGGCGGAATAAATACCGGTGATAATATACGAGGTATTCAAACAGGATCCCGGCTTTATAGAATTAATTGAATCCGGGGGGAATGAAAAATAAGAACCAGGCTCATCGGGAAATACAACATATATGATGAATGAAAAGGAAAATAAGAGGATCAGCAAATTCCTGAGTTTTGTATTGCGACATAAACCGGAAATCATTGACCTGGTCCTTGATAAAAATGGCTGGGCCAATACTGCAGACCTGCTGGAAAAAATGAATAAAAACGGGTTACAGGTAAACGCGGAAATCCTGGCGCATGTTGTAGCTACGAATAGTAAGAAACGGTTTTCTTTTAATGAGGATAAAACCTGTATCAGGGCCAGCCAGGGGCATTCTATTGCGGTTGAACTCGACCTGGAAGAGGCTGAGCCACCAGAGATTTTATATCATGGCACAGGTGAAAAGGCCGTAGAATCGATACTGGCAACAGGACTTGAAAAAAGAGAGCGGCAGCATGTTCATCTCAGCAGCGATATTGCCACAGCGCGAATGGTGGGGCAACGGCACGGCAAAGTAAAAGTCTTGCTGATAGCAGCCGGGGAAATGAGAAAAGATGGATTTTCTTTTTTTATTTCAGCTAATAATGTCTGGTTGATTGATCATGTGCCCGTCAGGTATTTGCGTCTTTCTGATAATGACAAAGCATAATAGCTTTTATCAACGACTATTTTGAAATGTCTAAAACGCTTATGCCCGTTTTGCTTCCTGCAATGCTTTTGCATCTTTTAGCGGTCTGACGAGGTTTGTAATAATAAGGATCTTTACAATAAAACCACTGATAAGCGATTTGAATACACCGGCGGGCCCTTCACTGATACCAAACATAACAGCGGATAGAATAATCAATGCAAGAAATACGATCAGGCCGGTGACAACCGCGGTGAAAGGTTTTTTCTTTGTCCAGAAGGCAAGACCTATGAATATAGCTGCTTCGATCACAGCACTGATAAACCAGATGAGATCAAATCCCAGGTCTGCGCGGTACATGCCGATCATTTCCCAGAGGAAATACAATCCGCCTGCCCAGAAAAGAGCATTTCTTGCTTTTTTTACAGCCGTTTCGTAACCCTCTATTTCTATTTGTTTCAGGCCTTCTGCATAGTCGGCTATTACATCCTGCTGTTTTTCTGGTTCGATTGGCCCCATGTGCGTGATTTTGTAACAAAATAGAAAAAGCAGGACATAAAGCCCTGCTTTTTTTATTATTTTTTTATGGTTGATCAGAATGGCTTCGGAAGAATCAAATCCCTCTTCAGCATATCATTCCTGTTGGCCATTTCCCAGGCGGTATAGAACACTAACTGTCCTCTTTTCGCCATCAGGTTATAGTTGATCTTGTCGGGTGTATCGGTAGGTTTATGGTAATCAGCGTGTACACCATTAAAATAGAAGATCACCGGGATACCTTTTTCAGCAAAGTTGTAATGGTCGCTGCGATAGTAGAAGCGGTTTTTATCATTTGGGTCATTGTATTTCCTGTCGAGCTTCATTTTTGTATACTTCTTGTTTATTTCCTCTGTAATTGGAGTAAGGTCGGTGCTTAGTTTATCATCACCGATCACGTAAACATAGTTTGCGGAATCCTTACTATCCTTCAGGTATTCTTCACCTACGCGGCCAATCATGTCGATATTCAGATCAACACTTGTTTTTTCAATTGGGAAGATAGGGTTGTTTGAATAATATTCTGAACCCCAAAGACCCTTCTCTTCTCCGCTTACAGTCATAAACACAATTGTTCTGCGTGGTCCTTTGCCAGCCGCTTTTGCTTTTGAGAATGCTTCAGCCAGTTCGAGGATACCTGTGGTTCCGCTACCATCATCGTCAGCTCCATAGTAAATAGTACCATCAGCTCTTTTACCTACGTGGTCATAGTGCGAGGTAAGAAAAACATATTCATCTTTTTTGTCTGTTCCTTCGATCATACCAATAACATTGGAAGCATGTGCAACAAATGATGTTTTTACATAGCTAAGATCAAGATTAGCTTTGTAGACTTTTGAAGGCAGTGGAGCTGTTTTCATTTTTTCAATGAGGCCTTTTCCTTCTTCACCCATGATCTTTTCAGCAACTCCTTCAGAAATAGAGAAGGTTTCGGGCATAATGCTGGCAGGGTAGTTATTCATTGTATAATTGCCAGCTGCATTAAACATTTTGCGGGGGTAATTATTGTAAACAACCAGTATGGCAGCAGCGCCCTTTTCTCTGGCCTTGGCGATCTTTGCAAACACATTGGCCGGAGAGTTAAAACCGGTAGTACTGGGTTTGTAATTTGCAGGTGAACCATCCAGTACCAATACAAGTTTTCCTTTTACATCGAGGTCTTTATAACCATCCAATGTACCATCAACGATGCCGTAACCGGCAAAAGCAACTTCGGAAAAACGAAGCTCTGCTGTATGATTGATATTGATATTGGGTTGAAAGTCTTTGCTCAGTTCAAATGCAGTTCCATTTACTTTCAGACTGGCGCTGGTCATTGAATCTTTGTAAAGCGGGTATTGCTGGCGATAGCTGCCGTTATTACCTGGCAACAATCCCAGTGATTTAAAATGATTTTCGATATAATCAGCCGCTTTTTCCAGTCCTGGTGAGGGAGTGTCACGTCCTTCCATTTCTGCGCCGGCTATTATATACAGGTGACGCTTCATGTCATCGGCAGTAATAGATTTTGCGAAAGTGGTAGGGGAGTTTTTTTGAGCTGTTGCGTAAATACAAATGAATAGAAAGAGGGGTGTCAATAATTTTCTCATTGCCTTAATTGGTTTTATAAAAGAATAGCATCAAACTTAAAGGAAAAAAGCTTGCGTTAAAAATGCTTATGATGAATGGCGAACCGGTCAGGAACAGGCCATTTTTTCTACCCTTCGTTCATGGCGGCCACCTTCAAACTCAGTAGTGATAAAGAGTCCGAGCATCCTTTCTGCCAGTGGTTCGCTCACAAAGCGGGCGGGGATGCAGAGTATGTTTGCATTGTTATGCTGTCTCACCAGGCTTACAATCTCCTCCCCCCAGCAGATAGCGGCCCGGATGCCCTGGTGTTTATTGGCTGTAATAGCCACCCCATTGGATGTGCCACATAACAGAATACCAAATGCCGCTTCGCCGCTTTCGACTGCAGCAGCTACGGGATGCGCATAATCTGGGTAGTCTACCGAATCTTTTGAATGTGTACCAAAATCATGAAAAGCCAGCCCTTTTCCTTCCAGAAAAGAGATAAGGGCCTCTTTATGGTCAAACCCGGCATGATCACTTCCAATGGCAATGGGTTTGCTCAGATCAAAGGGAGAATTCATATTCATCGTTTTTAGTGTTCAGGATTCAACGTTCAGGAGCCAAAGTTCGGAGTTTGAACGCTTAAATCCGAACTTAAAACAGATTAACTCCATTCTTCGTCTTTGATACCCTGTTCTTTTTGCTGTCTCTTATTGATGCGGGCAGCTACGAGAATACTTGCTTCAAAAAGTATATACAATGGGATCGTAACAATAGTAAGACTGAAAGGATCCGTAGATGGTGTAATGATCGCCGCCGCTATCAGGATAATGACAAAGGCATGGCGACGGTATTTTCTCAGGAATTTAGCAGTGACGATACCGATCCGGGCCAGTACCATTACAAGTAATGGCATTTGGAAAAGAACACCGATACCGGCCGTGGTATAGATGAGATTTTCAAGATAATCAGAGAAAGTAGGCTTTATTTCTATCAGCGCACTCAGCTTATAGTTAAAATAAAAATTGACCATAAAAGGGGTAAGGATATAGTATCCAAAAGCAACACCCAGGAAGAACAGGAAGGATACCCAGAAAATAACACCTCTTGTTTTCTTTGCTTCTTTCTGAGATAAAGCAGGTTTTACAAAACGCCAGAACTCCCAGAAAACATATGGAAATGCGATAATAAAACCACCCACAAAAGCTACAGTAAAGGAAGAAACGAATTGACCGGTCATAGTAGTTTCCAGGAAAGTAGCATGGGGATCCGGAAAACACAGGACCTCGCCAATACCTATTTTCCTGCCCATTTCACAAAGCCATTTGGCAGAAACGAAATCGGCCCTTACCGGACCAAATAATATAGTAT
>CAZGSG010000041.1:0-27117 GCA_964528095.1 uncultured Terrimonas sp. | reverse complement strand
TTGTTAAAACAGGAAGCGAGCCTATCAATAATAGCATTAACGAGTTAAATGGAGGCCTGGCAATGAATATCGATTCCCTTCAGAAAAAATGGTTAATGTATATATCCATCAGGGGCACGATCTCGCTGGCGGGCTTTCTTTTATTACTGGCCCGCTTTATTATACGGATAGCTTAAAAAGTATCTCAGACCATTTGCTTAAACCCAATGCGCGTAAGAATAGCGGCAGTAGCGTCCAGATCATCCTGCATCACCAATACCAGGTCGTTTGAATAACTTGAGGCCAATACGATATCTATGCCCTCTTCTGCCAGCGCGTTGGTGATAAATGCGATAAAGCCGGCACAATAAAAGGGGTTTCCGCAACGGATATTGATCAACCGCCATTTTTCCTTGTTCGCTTCATAGGGCCCAAGCAGGTGCAGGTTTTCTTCCCGCGTCACTACTGTTATTTCATGACCATCATTTATTATCATCAGGTGCAGATCCACATGTGATAGTTCTTTTACCCTGGTATAGATGTATACGCCGTTCTCTATGCTAAACCAACTCGCCTGTATAACCTCTTTTAACCGTTCACGATGTTCTTTTCCGTTTACCATATAAGAGAATTTTTTAGCTATACTTTATCATTATATTACCTCAAATTTTCTGACAATCCGATCAAAACGTTTTTTGCCGCTTTATCTATATCAGGATGCTCCATCCTAAAAAAAGCAGCGCAAAAATAAAGGTTCCGGTTATTACTTCCTACATGTCAGCGCACAATAAATCATCTCCAATAAACTAACCACCAGTGTCTTACAGTAAACCAAGACTTATATTCTTACTATTTCAGCCCGGTCAATTAAAAAACCTGAACACTATTTACCGGTGATCCTCGTTTATACAATTGTATTTACAGATAATCAATCGCATCATTGTTCATTAACTGGCTGCTGTATGAAGTAATATGAATAATAAAAACTACATTGTCAAAATTCTTTTCTACATCAATCCATTATCGGAAAATCATTTCTAAATCTCTCCAAAAAAATGTCCGTTACTGTAATCCGAAAGGATATTCTCTTTGAACCGGATTCAAGTCGGGTAATTGCCAGATTTCTGTACACTACCCCAGAACGTAGCGCAGCGTTGATCGTTCGTATTCTGAACATGCCAGAAAAACAACAACAGGAAGCTCTCACGCAGGTATTACGGGATTATTCCAAAAGACACCGAAGCATTTCACGCATATTTGAGAAACATTTTAACCGGCTGGCTGATTTGTTTATCGAACTCAAAATTGACCCTCATTCACTTAGTATGTTGCAAAAAGTGCTGATCGGGTCTTATTTCACTATGGAATATTCCATAGAAGCATCCGCGTTTTTCAATCCATCCATGATCGAAGACCCGGATCAATCGGAGGTGGCTGCCGATGAAAAAAGAATAATCATCAGCTTCAGAGCAACCGGGGAAGGACATATTTCCTCTGTTGTATTTCGCTCAGGACTGATCAATGCTCAAAACAAAATAACAATTGAGCAGGCTGGTAAAATGCTGGAAGCTCCCGAACATGTCAAAAAGCATATTTATAAAAAGACCTCCTTTATAAGAAAACTCGAGGAAATGCAGAACTCCAGTTGTACTGCTTATTCCGTGATAATGACCAAATTGACAGAAACATTCACTTATGAAGAATTAAAAAGGTATGTAGAAGAAACAAGAGCGGTGGTGAGCAGTGACGCGGAAAATCTTATTCTGTTAAATGAAATCATGTGGCTGGCATCTTCTCATTACGAAATCGATTTTTCCATCGATACGGCTATTTCAGAAAGGGTCATCTTCCCCATTGCCGATACCGAAATCAAAGGCATTGAAGACGCAAGGTTTGTACGGTTTACCGCACCTGATGGCGAGGTCACCTATTATGCTACTTATACCGCTTATGATGGCAATAGCATCTTACCCAAATTATTGCTCACTAAAGATTTTTACCATTTCAAAATAATGCCCGTTCATGGGGAAGTAGCGCAAAATAAAGGCATGGCATTATTTCCCCGCAAGATCAACGGCAAATATGCCATGCTGTGCCGGATAGATGGTGTGAATAACTACATCGCTTTTTCAGAAAATATCAATGTGTGGCGCGAAGCCAATCTTTTACAAACACCACAGTACACCTGGGAATTTGTGCAAATGGGAAACTGTGGTTCGCCTATTGAAACACCAGATGGCTGGCTTGTGATCACCCATGGAGTAGGCCCTGTACGGGAGTATGTACTCGGTGTTTCCTTACTTGATCTTGAAGATCCAAGCAAAGTGATCGGGCGCCTGCCGACACCCCTGCTTATTCCCAATTCAACGGAAAGAGAAGGTTATGTTCCCAATGTTGTCTATTCATGCGGCTCAATGATCCACAATGATAATCTTATCATCCCTTATGCGATGTCTGATCATGCTTCAACCTATGCTACTGTTAATGTAGCCGAATTACTTGCTGCATTAAAAAATAGCGGTAGTGGTATCAAGGCATAACTTTTTATACAGGATCATTGTTTTCTAAAGCATGGCAACTGCAGTTCTACTAGTGCTGTAATATTTTTTCATATACTCCCAGGTAGCCTTCCGTCATTCTTTCTTTAGAAAACATGGTAACCGCCCATTGCCTGCAGTCGATCCTGTTTATAGAATCGATTTGTAACACGGCAGCTTGGGCTTCTTCAATCGTATTTACAAGGTAACCGGTTTTGCCAGGCAGGATCAGTTCCGGCATAGAACCTCTTTTAAAAGCAATAACAGGTGTGCCGCAACACATGGCTTCTGCCACGCTTAATCCAAAAGGCTCATCAAAAAGCACCAGGTGCAGCAATGCCAGTGCATTTCCCAATAATTTATCTCTTTCAGGCGCTCCGCAGTTACCTGCGTAAACGACCGTTTCGTTGTCAATAAATGGAAGCACCTGCTCGTTAAAATAGTCGCGGTCCTGTATCAGGCCGGCTATGACTAATTTTTTTCCGCAACTCTTTGCCAGTTCAATCGCCTGCCGGGTCCCCTTCTCCGGGTGTATGCGCCCAAAAAAAAGCAGGTAGTCTTTCGGGTGTTCCTGGTAGGAAAATTTATCTGTATCTATTCCATTGTAAACGGTGGCTATATACTCCAGGTCGGGATGCCTGTTGGCCTCGCTGATAGAAACGTAATGTGTATTGGTATTGTACTTTTTATATACCGGCACGATCAATGGCGAAGAGAAACCATGAATGGTTGTTACCATGGGTGTACTGACCAGCCGGGAATAGGTAAGCGGTAAAAAATCATAGTGATTATGAATCAGGTCGAATTCCGCCGCTCTTTCGAACAGGTGACTGATATGCAGGCATTCGCTGACTTTTACATCAGCAGTTGGGTCTTCCGCATAGGGATGCACAGCCGTCCACGCGAGCTTGCCCGCGGTAACAGAGTCGCCCGTAGCAAAAATGGTCACATCTATCCCTTTTGCTACAAGACCTTCGGCAATACCCGAAGCAACCTGTTCCCATGGTCCGTATCTATGTGGTGGAGTTCTCCAGGCAATAGGGCAAAGAATTGCAATTTTCATGATCAATTCGGGGATTTGTAGAAATCCTCAAATGCTTTAAGCACTGTTAAATGGGAAATTAAATAAGCGAGTGTGCTTTCCGCGCCCTGGTTCCGATTTACACCATAACTCTCCAATCCATCGCAGCAGCCTTTTGTTTCATAGTCATAAAGACTCATCCGAAGATCGTTTTCCCCGAGAAACCACATAAAGGATGTATAAAGCTTGTTGAGATATATCTTGTTTTTTGTCAGGTGAAAAGCCTGGTGAAACATCAATACCATAGCCAGTACATCCAACGGTTGCTGGGCGAATGTTGATGGTGTGGCATTCCTCATATACCATTTTTCATTTCCCACTATGGACAGATAACCATCTTTCATCGTAAGCTCCGATAGAAAATGCATACTCTCCATGGCTACGTTGGTAATGACTTCATCATTCAGTATACCAGCCGCATGCAATAATGCCAATGGCAGCATGGCATTATCATAAGCGAGTATTTGCTCGAACCAGTGCCAGTCATCTACCCTATGCTGTTTGTATTCATTGACAAGACGATAGGACATTGCCCGTAATCGTTCCGTCATTGCATCATCCTGGGGATTGCTTTGAAGATAATAACTGATACCAATGATGGTGGTAGCAATACTCCGGATGGATTGTAATTTTTCAAAGTTAGGCGCCGCTTCGAAAAATATTTCCCTGCCCGACTGGTAGTAGGCATCATTGGGCGCATTGCCCAATAAATATCCCAGCGACCAGATGGCACGGCCAAAAGAATCTTCTGAACCTACTTCATCAAGGAAATTGCGGCTAAAGCTGAGGAAGTTACGAAACATCCCATCCTCATTTTGCATGTAGTGTATATAACTAAGATAAACAGGTGAGAGCTCCAGGGCAAGCGGATGTTTTTTCTGTTTGTATGCCATCAATACCATTAACAATGCCCTGGCATTATCATCCAGGCAATATCCTTCTTTCAGATTGGGAATTCCAAATTTAGCGTGTTGAATAATACCCGTATCATCAGTCATACGCCTGATATGGTCCAGTGCAAAAGGAGGTAATATCAATGGATCAAGGACTGTTTCTTGCCTGGGTGGCTGCTCCGCCTGTTCCTGCAATACTATCTTCGAGAGATTATTGTATTTCGCACCCATTTTTGGCCAGGTGATTTCCTTTGCATAAGCCGAAGCCTTTGTCCGCAACTCTTTCAGTTTGCCGGGATTGTCAAGCAGGTCCATTAATATAACCGATAAAGTTTCTGAATCATTGAAAGGAAACAATATCCCCCGGTCATCTGCGAGTAATTCAGCAGCATGCCAGTAAGGGGTAGAAATAACGGCTGCCCCTGATCCGATTGCATAAGATAAAGTGCCGCTGGTAATTTGCGCCTCATTCAGGTAAGGAGTTATATAAATATCCGACGCATATAAGTATTTGAATAATTCCTTTTGATTGATGAATTCATTCAGGAACAATACATGTTTTTCCAGCTTGAGTTTTTTTACAAGTAGCAGCAGGAATATACGATACTCTTCACCGGAATGCCTTAAAACAGCCGGGTGTGTTTTTCCAAGAATAATATATACGGTCTCCGGGTAACGTTCAACAATGGCTGGCAATGCCCGTATAACGGTTTCGATGCCCTTATTACGGCTAATGAATCCAAAAGTCAATATTACTTTTTTGGCCTCCAGCTTGTATTCTTTTTTTGCCATCTCGTGGCTGAACTTCAAATCCGGTACACCATGTTCAATCAGTTCAATTTTAATTGGGGGAACATTGTAAATATTCACCAGAAAATCAACAGCCTTATGACTCATTACCACTAACCTGGCGGCCATTTTACACATTTCTATCAATATTGCCCGCTCATTATAAGAAGGCGTTTTTAGTACTGTATGCAGCGTAATAATAAGAGGTATCTCGAGCCGGTGCAACAGTGGCAGGATATATATTCCATTCTGTCCACCAAATATTCCGAATTCATGTTCCAGTATACAAACATCCGCGCCACTAAGGTTTATAAACCTTGCCGCTTCAATATAATCGCCCTGCTGCTCCTGGCGGATTTTAAATTGTACTTCTTCCGGATAATTGTACGATTCATCCTGGTCGTCCATAGCGATAACAATGGTTTCGTTGGGCACACCTTCTTCATCACCCGCACTCGCAATACCTTTCACCAGATTCTGTGTAAATGTGCCTATCCCACACTCGCGTGGAGGGTAGGTGCCTATGTATGCTATCTTCATATTATTTTCTTTGGGATGGACCGAGCAGATTTTTAAGCAGGGTAAAGCACAAACACTACAAAGCAGTGTTGTTCCGGGGTTGTGTCCTGGTCTTCACCCCTGTTTATATCCTGTTATTGCCGCTTTATTTATTTTTAGCACTTGCAATTACCTTCACCGTAATATCCGCTCTTTCAAAATTATAATGCTCGAAAAGCATCAAATATATAAATGCCTCTATTGATTCCGCTTCAGTATGTTTTATAGAAACCGGCGCGCTAAAAAAAGCCTGATTTTTGAAAAGAAGCGAGTTCAGATCCTGTCCTTTTGTATCCAGGAAAGTCAATCCCTTTTCAAGGGTTGTACCAGGAGTCACCCATTTACTGGGATCGGAAATGGAACAGTCAAATTTTCTAAGCACATTATCCGCGATCAGCGGGGATCCTTCTTTAGAAGTTATTTCTATATTGTAGTTTCTATCCATAATTATTATAAAGGGTTTTAAATACTATTTGTATCACTTAAAAATCTTTTCGTGATGACGCGATTGTTTACCGGAAACAGATCTGCGCAATCCGTTTGAAATTTAATTGTATATCCATACCAGTCGCTAACAGCTTTTAGCTGGTGATAGGTTTGAAATAAATCATGATCGAATCGGACACTTAAGTTCTCTGGTCACTCATCACGGAAATAAAGCTGACGGGAGGAATAAGCGAAATGCCTTTGTAGCTGTGCCGGAAATAAAATTGTGATTGCACTGAAGGTAGGCTTAATAATTCATATAGGCCGATTTATAATACAACAGTAGCTATTACAGGTTGTTGCAGGGAGTACCTACTCCCTGTGTATCTCGCTTAAAAAATCATTTAAGGTTTGCCCGGTAGGAAGCTGTAGCTTTTTCCTGAGCCGGTATCGGCTAATTTCGACACCTCTTACTGAAATATTCATTAGCTGCGCGATTTCCTTGGAAGCGAGTTTAAGTTGTAAATAGATACAAACCTTTAAATCAGTGCTCGTGAGGTTGGGGAATTTTTCTTTTAACTTTTTTACAAAATCATTATTGATCTCATCAAAATGAGCTGCAAACTGTTCCCAGTTAGAATCATTTTTCTCTATCTCGTTTACAAGCTGAATAGCTTTTTTTACATCGTGATTGCCGCCGGTTTTCTTATGCAACCGCTGCAATTCGTCTTTCACTTTTATCAGCGCATCGCTTCTTTCCACTAAATGCATGCTTACATCAGCCAGCTCTTTGTTTTTATAGATCATTTCGTTGACCAGCTTTTCATTCTGAAGCTGAATGATCTCCTTTTCATTTTTCTCCACTTCCAACTGGTGGATATACTTGAGTTTTTTCTGTTCTTCTTCAAATTTTAATTGCTGAAGATTGAATTTTATTTTTTGCCATTTGTACATTAAATAAATTAATGCAAGTGAAAGAACAGCATAAATCAAATACGCCCAACCTGTCCTGTACCAGGCCGGCTTTACCACCAGGGTATAACCAACGGTAGCCGATTCATTTCCCAGGTTGTCGTGTGCTTTTACCACAAATGTGTATTTACCACCGGGTAAATTGGTATATTCTTTTTCTGTTTTGGATGAAGGCACAGACCATCCGTTATCATATCCTTTTAACTGATAACTATATTCGATATTACTTTGCAGGCCATACGCAGGCGAACTGAATTCAAAATGAAAAGAATTGTTACCTGGAGGAAAATGTAAAATGGTATTTTCTCCCTGCTTGTATATAGAATCCTTGCTCCTGTGAAAATATCCGCCAAAAATCACGCTATCTGATTTTCCGGATGTTCTCGCCTGGGTCAATAGAATATTAAGCCGGGAATTACCTGCAATATATTTTTCATAATTGAGATGTATGATCCCTGTATTGGATGCGATAAAAACATTTTCTTTATTAAAAGGATATATGTTTTCAAACCCCGCCAGTATCTTCCCTGTCAACTCTGGGAAATAAGTAAGCGTGTACTTTTGTTCCCCACTGGTAAAACTAACCACTCCTATTTTTTTCCCGCTGCAAAACCATATGTTCCCATCTGCATCTTCGTTCAGGTATTGTATCCCCATATTTCCGAATATGTTAAATAAGAGCGGAGATGGGATAAACCTTTTTGCAGCCGCATCATATTCATAGATCCCTTTTTCGGTCGCAAAGACCACCCTGTTCTTTACTCTGAACACATTATTTCTCAATGTGGAGGGCAGTCCATCTTTTTCTGTAAATAATTCATTTACGTATGATCTGTTGTCAGCATCCAGTACTATTTTATAAATGCCCCTGTAGGGATGGGATGCCCAGATAGTATTGCTGTTATCAATTGCGAGGAAGCGGAGCGACTCGTACATTCCTTTCACCTCGCCTTTATTAATGAATTTATTACCCCCATACTCCAGCATGGTAAGCCCTGCATAAGTACCCACCAGTATATTTTTTGCGGGTGATACGGATGTAGTGGGCACAAACAACCAGCTACCAGACTCCTGGGTTAGTTGAACAGCTTCATTTTTTTGAATAAGGAAACTACCATTATGATGCCCCATTAATAATTGATGATTCACTTCATCCAGTCTCCAGGCCTGTCCGCCACTATTTTTTAGCCGTATAAAATCGCCTTTGGAAAAACTGAGGTCTTTGGCCGTATTGGACAATGGAGCCATATAAGCTCCGTCTGAAGTGGCGACATAGAGATAATTATTAAAGACCCTCGCCGAATAGCCAGATAATTCGTTTGGCTTGCCGGGTTTTATATATTTAATAGCGGAGTTGTAGGCAATAAAACTGATCCCATTGTCCAAACCTGTCCATAGGTTCCGGTCTTTATCCAGGAATACACAGAGGACATTGTTGTTTTGAAGGCCTTCCGGCCTGGCAATTTGCTGTACGATCTGGCCGGAGGCATTGATTACTAAACAGCCTTCCGAAGTGGTGCCGGCGACAAATTCGGTGTTATTGATCTGCTCAAAAGAGTAGATATGGTTTTTGATAAAATTATTATCTGCCCCTGTGATCTTCCTTTCAAATGTTCCGTCGTGAAAGATATACAGGCCATCCTGCAGGGAACTTACCAGCAAGCTGTCAGAACCCAATGCCGCAATCCCCGTAATTTCAAAGCCGGGCCCCTGGTTTTGCGTACTTAGTGGCTGCCATTCATTATTGATAAATTGAAAAAGACCTTTTTTCTTGTCTTGTGCAATCAGCCTGTTGCCTGTTTTTTTCATAAACTGCCAGCCGCTTCCCGCCTGATAGGTTTGTATGGCCTGGTCCCTGTATTCAAAAATCCTGTCCCAGGTGCGAAAAAAAACAGATCCTTTAAATACTTCGATGTCCCAGATATCTGTAAACTTATCATAGGGTTTAGGAATAAGACCTTTCAATGATGTATACTGGAGTATTCCATGGTCATCCGGGGTATAATAGCCGATCTCATCCTGCCCCCCGGCATAAACCCTGTCCTTATCAAGGGCTATTGAACGTAAGATCGTTCTGTTGGGTTGTGGATATATTTTCCAGTAGCTTCCATCATATGTGATAAGCCCCTCATTGTTGGCAAAGTACATCCTGCCGAGTTCATCCTGCTTGATATCCCATGTCTGGGTACCTCCCTGGAAGGTATTATTATTGAAATTAATGATCTGGGGAAGACCAATTGTGTTTTGACTAAATCCGGAATAGTAAAAAATAAGCAACACATATAATGGTATACTTTTTTTCATCCTGTAAATATAATAATTGCCTTGTTGTGGTGATGATGTAATTTAAATAAATTGATAATCAATTGCTTACACTTTCATGATGTAGTTTTGATGTAGCTATATGACCGTTCTTGCTGTTTATTAAATTTAGATTTGTAATGATTCCAGCGATTGGATCATCTCAAAACAAAAAACTTGCATATGAAAAAATTCTCTAAAGGGGTTCTGCTGCCCCTTTTATTGCTATTCTCCACATTATCGTGGGCTCAAAACAAAACAATCTCAGGAAAAGTCGTTGGCGAAAATGATGGAGCACTATCGGGTGTCTCGGTCACGGTGAAAAATTCCAATGCCGGTACTACAACCAATGACAAGGGAGAGTTCTCTCTTTCTGTTCCTCAATCTGCCACTACACTTGTCATCTCTTCTGTGGGATATGACGCCAAAGAAGTTACGATTACAGGTAGTAGTCTGGAAATTTCCCTCACAAAATCACTGGTATCAAACCTGGATGAAGTAATCGTGGTCGGGTATGGTACGCAAAAAAAGAGTGTAGTGACCGGAGCTATTTCCAGCATTAAGGCCAAGGATCTTGAGAATATACCCAACGGCCGGATCGAGCAGTCGCTCCAGGGCCGCGTAGCGGGTGTAACAATTCTTCAAAATTCCGGGCAGCCCGGTTCTACTTCAACCATCAGGGTGCGTGGTGTTACAACTTTTGGTGGTGGAAACAATCCGTTATGGGTTGTGGATGGTATCGTGGTTGACCAGGGCGGTATCGGTTACCTCAACCAGTCCGACATCGAATCCATAGAGGTATTGAAGGATGCCGCTTCAGCCGCTATATATGGTACACGTGCTGCTACCGGTGTTATCCTGGTTACTACCAAAAAAGGTAAATCAGGAAAAATGAATGTAAGCTACAATGGATTTTACGGCGTTTCTGCGCCGGCAAAAGTATTGGACCTGCTGAATGCGACCCAATATGCAGCCCTGATGAACGAAAGATCTGTTGCAGGCGGGGGCAATATTATGTTCCCTGATCTCGGCTCTTATGGCAAAGGAACAGATTGGCAAAAAGCGATCTTTAATAATAGCGCCAACCGGTATTCACACGAGGTGAGCCTGAGCGGTGGTAATGAAAAATCCACTTTCTATCTTTCATTTGGTATACAGGACCAGGAAGGTATTGTTACTACAGAAATTTCTAATTATACAAAGAAGAGTATCCGCCTTAACTCTACACATAAAATAGGCAGCATATTCACTTTCGGGCAAACAGTAGGTTATACCCATCAAAAAGGTGTTGGCCTTGGAAATACCAACAGTGAATTTGGCGGACCATTGAGTTCTGCCATCAATCTTGATCCTATCACCCCGTTGGTGGTAACAGACCCCATCGTAGCTAATGGAGAACCCTACAGAAGTAATCCTGTATTCAGGGATGCGAATGGGAATCCTTATGGTATTTCGTTGATCGTTGGGCAGGAAATGACAAATCCGCTGGCCTATATTCAAACAAGGCTGGGCGCGTATGGCTGGTCTGATGATATTGTTTCCAACGCTTACCTGGAAGCCGCAGTTACTAAAGATATCAAAGTAAGATCCACGCTTGGAGCAAAACTGGCTTATTATGGCAGCCAGGGTTTTACACCAGTGTTTTACCTGAATCCAACAAATACTGCCAGCCAGAACAGCTATGGTAAGGGAACAAATAAGGTCTTCAACTGGAATATTGAAAATACCATCAGCTATACAAAAAGATTCAATGATCATAATCTTACCGTGTTGTTAGGACAGGGTAGTTATGTAGAGAATATAGGCGGTGGTTCTGGTGTTACTTTGTTTAATTTACCTATCACCAGCTATAAAGATGCTTCGTTTGGTTTCGACATACCACAGGCCAACCGCACATCAAGTGCATACGATGGTGTATTGCATAAACTGACTTCTTTATTTGGAAGGGTGAACTATAATTACCAGGAGAAATACCTGTTTACAGGTATTATACGTCGGGACGGCTCTTCCAGGTTTGGTTTTAATAACAAATTTGGTGTCTTCCCTTCATTTTCTGTGGGCTGGGTAGTTAACAAAGAGAATTTCTGGCAGAACAATGATATCGTCAATACCTTAAAGATCAGAGGTGGATACGGTGTGGTAGGTAATGACGCGATCAGTGATTTCGGATACCTTGCTACCGTTGCAGGCGGATTCAATTATACGCTGGGCAATGCTGGTGTGGTAACTACTGGTTATTCTCCCACTTCTCTTGACAACCCCGATCTGCGCTGGGAAGAGACTTCTCAGGCCAATATTGGTTTTGATGCACGTTTGTTCAATGCACTGGACCTGACAGTTGATTTTTATAAGAAAAAAACCACCGGTATCCTTCGCCCGATCACGATACCCGGATATGTTGGTGTACCCAACGCCCCGGTCGGTAATGTTGCCGATATGCAAAACACCGGCGTTGAAATTGAGCTGGGTTATCGCAAAAGATTCGGCGAGTTTAATTTTTCTGCCAGTGGAAACGTTGCTTACCTGAAAAACGAAGTAACCTATGTAGCTTCTGATGCTAATTTTATTAACGGAGAAGCGGGTTTCCAATCAATGGGTCCTGTGACAAGGATACAGGTTGGTCAATCCTATAACGCGTTCTATGGTTACAAAACAGCAGGGATCTTCCAGAACATGGGAGAGGTTAATAACAATAAAAACTCTACCGGAGCTCTTATTCAGCCTAATGCGAAACCAGGAGATTTCCGTTGGACAGATACAAACGGGGATGGCGCCATCACAGAAGCTGACAAAACATTCCTGGGCACCAGCATTCCAAAGTATACGTTTGGTCTGACATTGAACCTGGACTACAAAGGATTTGACTTTATGGTATTTGCACAGGGTACTGCAGCCAGCAAAATCTTCCAGGGATTACGTCGTCTGGATGTAGGTAATGCCAATTTCCAGACCAAGGCATTAGGCCGCTGGACTGGCGAAGGCACTTCCAACGATTATCCAAGACTGATTGCTACCGATCCGAATGGCAATTTTGGTAATATGTCTGATTTTTATTTAGAGAATGGCGATTATGCCCGCCTTAAAATAGTTCAGTTGGGTTATTCATTGCCAACAAGATTGTTTACTAAAATCGGTGTTACCCGGCTTCGCGTATATCTAACAGCTGAGAACTTATTTACCCTGACCAACTATACCGGTTATGACCCTGAAGTTGGCGGTGGCGTTTTCGGGATAGATAAAGGTCAGTATCCGCAAGCCCGTTCCTTTATTGGCGGTGTTCAATTACAATTTTAATTTCTTAAATAAAGTCATATGAAAAAGATACAAATGAAACACTCCATTTTTGCAATCGTTGTGGCAACAGCCCTGGCGTCTTGCAGCAAGGAGTTTATTGATATTCAACCACGGGGTCAGTTCCTGTCAGAGAACTACTACTCAAACAAGGACCAGGCATTTGGTGGCCTGGTTGGGGTTTATGATGTAATGCGTAAAAATGCCGGTGGTTTTGAAAACATGATCGGCATGATGAACGCCGGATCGGATGATCAGTATGCGGGTGGCGGTAATAGTACCGATGGCGCCGGCATACAGGGTTTTTCCAATTATACGCTCAATGCGAATATTGTTCCCGGAAGTTTCTGGAATGATCACTACCAGGGCATTTTCAGGGCAAACACATTGATATCAAAATTACCCGCTACACAAATGGATGCGGCGCTGAAGGCCAGGTTTGAAGCAGAAGCGAAAGCACTACGGGCCGTTTACTATTTTAACCTGGTAAGGCTTTTCAGAAATATTCCACTTTTACTGGAGCCCTTGACCGCTACTAATATGTATGATGTGGCACAGGCGCCTCCCGCAGATATCTATACACAGATCGAAAAAGACCTGACCGAAGCGATCGCTGTTTTACCTCCAACAGTTGCGCTGACAACAGAAGCTGGTCGTTTTACCAAAGGTGCAGCACAGGCTTTGCTTGGTAAAGTATACCTGTATGAAAATAAACCACAACTTGCGGCAGCACAGTTTCTCCTGGTAAATGGAACACCAGGTCAGCCAAACCAGTACGGAAACAGATTGCTCCCTAACTTCAGTGATCTTTGGGTATTTACCAATAAGTTCAATGCAGAATCACTGCTGGAAGAAACCCATACAAGCGCATCCAATGCTGATTGGAATTTCTGGGGAAGCGGCGCAGATGAAGGTAATAGCCTTAATCAAATGGTTGGTCCAAGAAGTTACTCAAGACCTGCGGGCTCTACCGCACCTGACTTACCTTCAGGCTGGAGCTTTAATGTATTTACACAGGATTTTTATGATGCTATCAAAAATGATCCCCGCTTTGGTGCGACCGTTTTTGATATGAAAGCATTAAAAGCCGCAGGCCAGGCAGATTATATTGAGGGATACCAGAATACAGGCTATTTCTTAAACAAGTTTTTACCAAGAAGATCCGATGTACGCACAGGAGGCGGTACCCTGGAATTAAACTTCCAGCAAAATATGTATGTTATCCGTTTGGCTGACTGCTACCTGATGGAAGCAGAAGCACTTGGAGCTACAGGCACAAGAGCACAGGCTTTACTTGATGCGGTAAGGGCAAGGGTTGGATTGGCATCCGTACCTGTATCACTCGCTGCTATTAAAGCTGAGCGCAGAATGGAACTTGCTGGTGAAGGTCATCGCTTTTTTGACCTGGTAAGATGGGGTGACGCTGCAGCCAAGTTAGGCGGCAGGGGTTTTATAGCCGGTAAAAATGAGGTTTTCCCTATTCCATTCCGGGAGTTACAGGGCACAAAGCTCGTTCAAAATCCAAAGTATTAATTAATGAACAACAGCACCCCTATTTAAAAAGAGTGTAACGGGAACACGGAGTTATACTTCGTGTTCCCGTTATTCCAAAATTCGGGTAACCAACAATAAATCATTTCACCATGAAGAAAGTACAAATAATATACAGCCTTGCTTTTTTGCTGGTCATCGCAATTGGATGCAGTAAGGAAGATGGAATTGACGATGACCTGTCTTTTTTAAATTCGGCATCGTCGGGAAATGCTTCCAAAATATTTGATATAAGTAATGATAATTCAGGTAATGTAAGGATCACACCACTCGGAGATGGCGTATCATCCTTTACAGTCAATTACGGACATGGTACAGGTGCCGGCGCTTCGGCTGTTGTAACGCCGGGTGGCAGTACAACACATTCCTATCCCGAAGGAACCTATACTGTATCAATTGTAGCGAAAGATGTTGCCGGTAAGACAACAACTGCGACCTATCCCCTGCAACTTACTTACAGGGCACCTGAAAATATCAATGTTACATTGACACAGGCAGCACATAATTTAAAAGTTAAGGCCACCGCGCTTTATGCAGCTTCTTACCTGGTTTATTACGGAGATGTTGCCAATGAAACAGGAACGCCGCTTGCTACCGGTGCAGAGGTTTCTCATAACTATGCTGCTGCAGGTAATTATAATGTAAAAGTTGTTGCGCTGAGTGGCGGTGCAGCTAAATCAGAAAAGATCACCGCTGTAACTATAACAGATCCATTCGGTTTACCGATTGATTATGAAAGCGCGTCAATCAACTACTTTTTTGGAACATTCGGCGGCGGACAACAGTTTGCTAAAGTTGCCAATCCTAATCCATCAGGCATCAATACCAGTGCAACAGTAGGCAGGTTTACAAGAGGTTTTGAAAGCTGGAGCGGAACATATAGTCCTTTAGATAACCCGATCGACCTGACTACAAATAAAAAAGTAAAAGTATTTGCTTACAACTCAAACCCTGCACTGATCGGTAAAAAAGTAAATATAGAGTTGGAATCAGGACCCGTTGCAAACGGTGTTGCTGTTTTAAAGACAGCGTTTACAACATCTGGCGCATGGGAAGAACTGGTATTTGATTTCAGCACTATAGCGGCTATACCAGCAGGTGCAAAATTCAACCAGCTCGTTATCCGTTTCAATGATGATTTCAATGGTGATGGCGTAGGCGGAACAGGTACTGTTATTTATCTTGACAACTTTAGACTAACTAATTAAACCAAAAATCATGACACTTAAATTAAAATATTACTCAGGCGCGCTTGCGCTGCTACTGTTGATTGGTGGCTGTAAGAAAAAAGAGTACAGCATGGGAGAACTGACGGCTCCGACAGATATTGTTATTACTGCAGACGTAGTAGGTAAAGATGCTACGCATCCCAATGGAGATGGTTCAGGAAATGTAAAAATTTCCATTACAGGAAACAATGTACTTTCTTATAAGATAGACTACGATGCCAATGACGCTTTGACCCTGGAGCATCTTCCCACAGGTTCGGTTACAAAAAAATATACCAATATTGGCGTGAATACTTATCGGATGACTGTTGTGGCTTATGGCAAAGGCGCATCTTCAAGTACCGTTACCAAAGACGTAACAGTACGATTTGATTTTACCCCTGATCCGGCCATCGTTACCAACCTGACCGGTACTGGCTCAAAAACATGGGTTATAGATAAGGATGTCGTAGGTCATTTTGGTGTAGGTCCATGGAGCACTACATCAGTAACTCCTGAATGGTATGCAGCTCCACCAAATGACAAAGCGGTTTGCTGTAATTGTTTCTATACAGCTAGTTTCACTTTTACTAAAGTTGTAGCCTCTGGTACTTATACCCTTACAGTAGCGAGTCCTAATGGCGCATTTACCAAAACCGGTGCATTAGCAGGAGGTCTTCCAGGTATCCCGGGATCAGGTGATGAAGGATGTTACGCTTACTCAGGAGGCACCTCTTCTTTTTCATTCCTTCCTTCCGGATCGGGAATTGCAGCTGCGACTCCTTCTACCAAGACGGCTATCCTGCTGGGCGGAAATAACACTTATATCGGATATGGTGCTCAACTAAAAGAATATGAAATCCTGACACTCTCTGCTACAAATATGTACCTCAGAGTACAAGGCACTGAAACAGGTAATGCATGGTATCTAAAGCTTAAGGCTCTTTAATTTAATATATAGATCACCGGAAAAATAGTTTTTTTTCTAGCAAGCAGTATAAGCAGTAAGCACGGGGCAGCAATGCCCCTGTGCTTTTATCCGGTTTTAGTAAAACATCTTGTTGTTGAAGTTTATTTTTTGAACCCGCATCTGGAACGATTAAAGGGTGAGCACTTAAACTACTTTATAAAAAACCAGGAAGTATAGCCTCAAAAAACAAAAGATATGCGCCAAAGTAAATTATTCGCGATTATTTCTGTGTTCGTTTTCTGTTTTGTCCTGTTTTCTTGCAAAAAGAAAGGGGATCCCGCACCCCCTGCCCCTGTGCCCGTAGTAAGCATCCAGGATGCGACACAAATCAGGACCGCTGTTGCGTCTACTATGCGGTTTTACTTAACGCTTAATAAGTCGACCACTAATGCCGTGTCAGTAGACTATGCGGTTGTAGATGGCACTGCCACTGCACCCAGGGACTATACCGCAGCATCAGGCACCCTGACAATACCTGCTAATCAGACCCAGGCAACACTCGAAGTACAGATAAAAGGAGATCCTACAGATACAAGGCAAAACAATCTTGAATTCACGCTTCAGCTTAGCAACCCTAAATTATGCGTATTGGGTGTTGTTTCAGCAAAAGGCTCTATACTCACTGAAGATGGAATGAACCTGACAACGGATAACACCGGTTACAGTACACCACTATCCTATCCGGGCTATACGCTCGCCTGGAATGATGAGTTCTCCGGAACCACACTTGATTTAAATACCTGGAACCAGGAAGTAGGAAATGGTTCAGGTGGCTGGGGTAATAATGAACTGGAGTACTACACAAACAGTACAAAAAACACGTTCGTTTCCAATGGTAATCTTATCATAGAAGCCCGTAAAGAACCAATTAGTGGTTTCAATTATTCTTCCGGCAGAATGACTACGCAAAACAAAAAAAACTTCAAATTCGGAAGGATTGACATAAGAGCGAAACTACCTGTAAGCAAAGGCATGTGGCCTGCTTTATGGATGCTTGGATCCAATATCTCCTCCGTACCATGGCCTGCCTGTGGCGAGATTGATATTATGGAACTGATCGGTAATTTCCCCGGACGTTCGTATGGAACGATGCACTGGAAACCAGTAACGGGTACAAATACTTCGAAAGGAGCTGAATATAATTTACCATCAGGAAATTTCTCGCAGCAATTTCATGTATTCAGTATTATCTGGACCCAGGATATGATAAAATGGTATGTAGACGACCAATTGTTCCTGACTACAACCATAGCAGATGTGGGAGCCGCAAATTACCCCTTCAATGCTTCACAATTTTTCATTTTCAATGTTGCAGTCGGCGGTAACTGGCCGGGACCTCCGGATACGAATACAATATTCCCCCAACGGATGTTTGTAGACTATGTAAGAGTATTTCAATAACATCCGCGGCCATAACGAAAGAAAATAAGGCATTTCACTATTCCTGATAAATTTTATTGTTTATGCGTTTAGCTTATCTCCTTTTTATCGTTTTTGGTATCACTTCCTGCGATGCCCAAAAAAAGGCCACGGATACGGGTGAGTGGAAACTCTCCTGGAGTGAAGAATTTAACTATAATGGTTTGCCGGATAGCAATAAATGGAGTTATAATGTCGGGGGGCATGGCTGGGGCAATAATGAGCTACAATATTATACAGATGGCGATATCTCCAATGCCAGTGTAAGCAATGGAACCCTTAAAATAACAGCGCTACAGCAAAAAAAGGAAGGCAAGGATTATACCTCTGCCCGGCTTGTTACAGATAAAAAAGCTGATTTTACCTATGGTAAAATTGAGATCAGGGCCAAACTACCTCCCGGTCGTGGCCTGTGGCCTGCTTTATGGATGCTGGGAAGTAATGTTGGCGATGTAGGTTGGCCCGATTGTGGTGAAATAGATATCATGGAACATGTCGGTTTTGAAAAGGATTCAGTGTTTGGTACCATCCATTCAAAGGCATATAATCATATTATAAACACACAAAAAGGGAAAAAGATCTTTATCAAAAATCCCTATGATGAGTTTCATCTTTTTACCCTTGAATGGACACCGGAACGCATGGATTTTTTGCTTGATAATACCCTATATAATCATATCCAAAACGAACATAAAACCACTGCTGAATGGCCTTTCGACTCTCCATTTTATTTAATAGTCAACCTGGCAGTGGGTGGCAACCTGGGAGGTAAAAAAGGCGTAGATACAACAGTCTTTCCCGCTGTTCTGGAAGTTGATTATATCCGTATTTATAACAATACTAAATAAGACAGAGACAATTTTATGACTATACGTATGAAAACGAATAAAAAAATGATGAACAGCTTCAAACATTTTTTTCTGGTAAGTGCGATCGCCCTTTTATTTATCAACTGTAAGCATTCTTCAGATACTACGCCGCCGCCGGTAGACCCGCCGCCGACACCTGTAAATGAAATGGATTTCTGGCTTACCAAATCAGATGAATCGATAAAGCTCCAGAAACAAACAGATATCCTGGCATTTGGTACTTCTACAAACCTGTATCCAAGTATTGAAGTAGACGAAGCATCAACCTTCCAGACCATTGATGGTTTTGGTTATACACTTACCGGTGGAAGCGCCCAGGTGATCAATCAATTGATCGCTTCTAAAAAGCAGGAACTATTGCAGGAGTTATTCGGCTCCTCTGCCACTTCTATTTCTGTAAGTTATCTGCGGATCAGCATAGGAGCTTCCGATCTGAACGCAGCGCCTTTTACTTATAATGATTTACCTGTCGGGCAAACTGATATTAACTTAACAAACTTCAGCCTGGCGCCGGACATGACTGATGTAATTCCTCTCTTAAAAGAGATATTACTGATCAACCCCAATATTAAGATCCTGGGTAGTCCCTGGTCACCACCGGTATGGATGAAGGATAATAATAGTTTTGTAGGTGGCAGTTTGCTACCACAGTATTATTCGGTGTACGCGCAATACTTTGTGAAATACATCCAGCAAATGAAAGCCCAGGGCATTACGATTGATGCGATCACTCCGCAAAATGAACCCCTGCACCCGGGAAATAATCCAAGCCTGCTGATGACTGCCACACAACAGGCGGATTTCATAAAAAATCACTTAGGCCCTGCATTCCAGGCAGCGAATATCACTACCAAGATCATCATCTATGATCATAATTGCGATAAACCTGAATACCCTATCGCTATTTTAAATGATGCCGCAGCAAAATCATTTGTAAATGGCTCCGCGTTTCATTTATATGCTGGCGATATAAGCGCATTATCTACTGTACGCACAGCACACCCTGACAAAGCGCTTTACTTCACTGAACAATACACGCCTTCCAATGGCAATTTTGGCGGCGACCTGAAATGGCATTTAAAGAATGTGATCATTGGCTCTATGCGTAACTGGAGCAGGAATGCGCTTGAATGGAATTTAGCCAACAATTCTACATTTGGGCCGCATACTCCCGGAGGTTGTAATGTTTGTAAGGGCGCTATTACGATTGAAAGCAGCAGCCTCTTTACCCGCAATGTTGGTTACTATATCATCGCCCATGCCTCAAAATTTGCTCCTCCTGGTTCTGTAAGGATTTCAAGCACTACTGCCGGCAATTTAAATAATGTAGCTTTTAAAACTCCCGCAGGGAAAAGAGTGCTGATCGTAGAAAATGATGGCAGTACTTCTGTAATATTCAATATTAAATACAATGGGAAATGGGTTGTTTCGTCCCTCGAAGGTGGTTCGGTAGCAACATATATCTGGTAATGAACACTCGTATTTAAAGAAATAAATAAAGGGGCTTACAAATTGCAGAACGCAGTAAGCCCTTTTTTATTCCTCCGCGTCTTCTTCTGTCATATCCATCTCTTCCTCTTCGCCGGTTTCTTCTTCATACTCCTCCTCATCATCCGAAGCTGCAAAATCAGCAAACCAGCCTCCCTTTTTAATTAGCTCATCCGGTGTGCCTTCTTCTTTTACCTGTCCTTCATCTAATACAATTACATGATCCGCGTCTTTTACCATTGAGTAGCGATGAGCAATCAGAATGACCGTATTGTTTACTCGTATCTCCGATATCGTTTTCTTCACTTCTGCTTCCGTGGCATAGTCCAGGTTGGCCGTTGCTTCATCCATGATCAGTATTTTTGGTCTATCTACGATCACCCTTGCTATCTGTACCCGCTGGCCTTCTCCTACAGATAAGCCGAACCCGCTTTCCCCAACAATTGTTTGAAGGCCATCCGGCAATCGCTGCAGCGTGGCCTGCATACCCGCAGCCATCGCCGCAGCCATTACTTCATCATCCGTGGCTCCTGGTTTCTTATAGCGTATATTATCCGCCAGCGTACCCCTGAATATGGCGCCGTCCGCTGCAACCATGCCTATGCTTCTTCTTACAGAAGCCCCGTCCAGTTCGGACAGTCTTTGTTCGTCAATAAGAATTTCACCGGCCTGGGGCTCAAACAATTTTAATAATAAATCCACCGTGGTGGTCTTGCCTCCCCCGGATGTACCGACAAATGCAGTTATTTTTCCCGGAGCAGCAATAAAGGATAAGCCTTTTAATATTTGCCGGTCGGGATTGTACCCAAACTGAACATTCCTGAATTCCACTTTCCCCCTTTCTATCATCAGTTCCCTCCCCTCCTGCTCTTCTGTATTTGTGTCAAGTAATTTAAATGCCCTTGCAACGGAAGACACATTTTGCTGAACCTCGGCCCAGATACTAGCGAGATTATCTATGGGACTGTACAACATGTCCAGATAAGCCACAAACATTACTACATCACCCGGTGTTAACTTATGATTCAATGCCAGGTAACCACCATAGGTAAGCACCAGCGCAGTCGATAAATGTGTAAGCAACACCTGCCAGAAAGAATACTTATTGGACAGAAGCGATCGCTTTATATAATCCCGGTAAGCGGCCCCAGCCTGTCCGTCCAGCCTTTCCACCTCTCTTTGTTCAGCACCTGACAGCTTAACGGTCTTAATCCCGGCTAATGCGTCCTGCATACTGGTTGAGAACTCCTCCCACTTTTCATAATAGCCGTCAAGGCTCATTTCGAGTTTTTTGGTGGACCGAATGGTTATTAGTATATAAAAAGGCACCATTGCCAGCGACAACAGGGCCAGCACATAATTTTGCCAGAACATGATAGCTATAATGCCTACAAGACTTACAATTTCAGGGAATATATCCTTTGTAAAATAAGTGACCGTACCTGAGATCTCCTCCGACTGATCTATTTGTTTGTGCAGGGCGGCACTGGATCTCTTTGCAAAAAAAGCCAGTGGCAATTTTAACACATGACTAAAAGTTCGCCGGATAAACTTTCGTTCGATAAGACAGGATATCCTTACATTCATATTCTCCCCTATCCACCAGAATATAAGCCCCAGCAGATTGACAATGAACAGGGCTATTACTGCCCATTTCAACGTATCAAAAACTTCATGCGGGGTACGCGGCGCAACATGGTTGGCACGATGCGGTTCTTTTACCCGTTGTTTCTTTTTTACCGCTTTTGACGGATGACTCCCTGCTTTTTTGACTGTATCAGCTAGTATTTCTTTTTTACCTTCAAACTTTTTTTCTATAAACCCCGCGATTGGTCCATCATCTGCTTCCGTCTCAACGCCCATCTCCTTTTTTACATCATTTCTTGCTTTCTGTACAAACAGTCCTGCTATATCATTGATGGCTTCCCGGTAAATAAGCGGCTCTACCAGCGTGACGGCAGTAGCCAGGAGACTGATAAAAAAGACGAGCGCGATCCTTTTTTTGTATGGCTGTACCAACCGATATATATTGGTCCATGCATTTTTCTTTGCCTTCGTATCAGCAGCCATTGTGTTTGGTTATTGGGTTTGGGAAACGGAATACTAATATACCCTATTTACCCCTTACTCCCGTTTAAACCATATAAGAGCTTGTTCCTTCTAACTCTTACCTCCAATAAAACCGGCTGCTTTATATAATACTGACCCGGCAACATGTATTCGATCAGGCTGTTCGAAGAATAGGTGCTACCCGGTAAAATAGTACTCATTACTACATCTATTTACCAATATTTAACCCATTATTCAACAAATACGGATCATCAAAATTTTGAGGCTCATTATAAGTTGTGCGCTATGATCTTATCCAGGTAATCAAAAATATCCTCTCTTGCGCCTATTGATCGATTCAGCACCTCGCCGTTTTTGCCAATCACAATATGTACGGGCAGGCTTTCCACTTCATATGCATTGCTTACATTACCGGCCTCATTCACTATCGTATAAAGAAAGGTCCTTTTTTTGAAGAATTGTTTTAAACGGATCGTTTCATCACCAGTGATGGCCAGGAATGCCACGCTATCATTGTGTTGGTATTTTTGTACAAGCCTGTTTAATTCAGGCATTTCTCCTATGCAGGGGCCGCAGCCCGTACCCCAAAAATTTATCAGCACTATTTTGCCTTTCAGTGCTGATAGTTGTATTGTACGACCCTGTAGATCTTTACCCGTAAATGCCGGTGCGGCCACAAATTTACCCGTGTTGGGTATTGTTACTTTATTTTGCAAAGCGGCCACAAATGCATCATACCCGTTTTTATCGCTACTACAATAGGCAATTATTTTCTTAATAGAATCCAGCGCGTCATTTTTCCCGGTCTTGTATAACAATTTATAGTCTTCCAGCGCCATCACCATATTACCGGTTTTAGTAAATGCTGTCGCTCTTAGTTGTAAAAGATCAGGCAGAAAATTACCTTCATTATTGCTTCCCCCTACCAGTTCAATGCCTGTGGTTGAATGAATGATCGCGTCATTGTATTGTTTTTGCAAAAGATCAAGAGAGGAAAGCTTTTGCAGTAATAAAGGCATATATAGCCGGTAATGATTGGAAGATAACCGGTATTGGTGATTAATCGTTCCGTCCTGGAAAATTCCAATGATCTTCATCAGCATTGCCCTGGCACTGTCAAGGTTTTGATTACGGTCGATATAGATGCCGGGTAACAGGTCGAAGCCATAATAAGGAATAGACCCCTCCCTGTAGCGCGGTTTTAGCGCTCTTTCAAAATCAGCAACCGTCATATCTTTTTCTTTAGAGAGATAATAAGTCACATTTGTATCTCCAGTCAGGGCGGCATCGGGCCATTTCTTAAAAATGACCATAAGCTTTTGTCTTACATCTTCCTCTATCTGCTTGCTGGTCGCTTTATAATACTCGTAATTATAAAGGGTAAATGCCAGCGATGTCTCCTGCGTTTGTGGAAATAATTCAAACAAATGAAAAAGCATCGATTTAGCTGCCGTAAGTTTACCGGTTTTTGCATAGCCGACACATAATGCAGCCAGCAATCCAGCTGAAGCGTTTTTTTTATCATAGTATAATTTTTCCAGGGGCTGCAATAACGAGTCAATGATCTTTTTGCTTTCATCCGGTACTTTAACCATTGATACTACATTAAAGTATTTTCCATACGCCAGGTAATTCAAGGGATGCCCTTTTATTTCTTTTTCGAAATAAGGGCCGGGATCTCCGGTAAAAAAACTGTCAAAATAAGCGCCGCTTACCGGTGTACGACGATCTTTATCATATATGTATGTTTTGAGCGCTGCCCTGTCATCGTCTTTATTTAATGTGTAGAAACGGATTGATATAGATGCTGCGGATGCGGGCACTACAAACGATCGCGCAGATCCCTGAGCCCCCGAAAGCTGCAGGGTATACCATTGGTAAGAACCATCCTGTGCATAAGTGGTGATCTTTGTATAGATTGTCTCCTCGCCTTTTAATCCGGCAGATGTGTCCTGCATATTATACCCTATACGAAGTGTATCCCCTGCTACAGGATTTGCAGGTGATAAACTTCCGGCCTGGCTGATGGCTTGTTTTGTAAATAACATGCAGCAGCAGAATGCTATTTTTGTAATGCGAAAAGCAAAGCAGATCAATGGTGGCATACTATTATTTTTATCAAAAGAATAAAGTAGTGCGCAATCATCGAAATCTGATTGACCGGTAAAGAAAAAAACCTGATCAATATACTTTGCAGACGGATATGCAGCGAACGGACGGGTGTCAATTTCACTCGTCAGCTATAAGGCAATATTGAGCAGCCCAGGCAGCTTATTCGTCAGTGATTTATGGTATTTGTCAAAAATTATTGACATTTATGGAAGAATGCCTGATATGAACACAACAATCATTTCCGCAAAAAATACGACATGGTCTTTCCCGCAAGGAAAGAAATGGATAACGACCATTTGGCAACGTTCTTTTAGCGATTGGCGTTATCGTCTTTTGCTACATACCGGCTTCTGGATCTTCCTGCTGTTTTTCTGGCTTCGGGAAAGCCTGATTGTACATATCGAACCTATTCAAACTTTCTCCATCACTTTTACCGGCATTGTTCTTTCTCTTTCGCTATTTTATCCCCTGGTATATGGCTTCATCCCACTTTTACGACATCGGAGATGGATAGCGGCCTTTTTATTTTTCATAGCTTATTATATCCTCGCCATTCTTTTGAGAACCTACCATATCAGCCTGCTCGTTGAACATTATAAAGAATCAGGTGGCTGGTTTGCGGGGCAGGATTTTTGGAGTAATTTCTACAAGAATCAACTACAGCCATACAGACTTCTCACCGGTTTTTTTAGCAGTATCACCGGACTGATATCAATCATTTATATTTCTCTTACATTAAAATTTTTGCGATATGCATACCGTTCGCAATTACAAAAAACACAGTTGGAGAAAGACAATATACAACTGGAGTTGAACTTTCTGAAAGCCCAGATAAACCCTCACCTGCTTTTTAATTCGTTGAACAACCTGCAATCTTATATCGTGCATGATGAAAAAGAAAAATCCATTGAATTATTGAACAGGCTGGCGGGATTACTACGGTTTTCGTTGTATGAGGGGCACGGAGAATTTGTAACACTTCAACAGGAAACCACCCTGCTTAAAAATTATATTGCTGTAGAAAGCATCCGTTATGACGAAAAATCCGAGATCAATACAGCCATTAATGATGGCTCGCTGAGCTTTATGTTGCCAGCCCTGCTGCTAATGCCCTTGGTAGAAAACGCATTTAAATACAGTGCAGACCTGGCCGAAGCAAACCTGCATCTGCGATTAAGTACCGAAAATGATATATTGCACCTGTTCATCAGCAATTCATATGTGCGAGTAAACAGGGTCGATGGAGGCATTGGGCTGCAGAATGTACGCAAAAGGCTTCAGCACTATTTTCCAGGCCGCCATTTGTTAAAAATAGAAGATAAAAAAAACGTTTTTACTGTCGATTTAACTATTTATCCGCCCGCTTATGCAATGCATCATCGTTGATGACGAACCGCAGTCAAGAAAATTATTACAGACCTTTCTTTCAAGCATTCCCGGTTGTACCGTCGGTCATCTTTGTCGTAACGCCATGGAAGCTTATGAAGCATTGCAGACGACAACAGTTGATCTCATGTTTCTGGACATCCGGATGCCCGTCGTATCCGGAACGGATTTTTTGCGTTCATTAAAAAATCCGCCGCTGGTCATTTTTACCACCGCGTTTGATAAATATGCGTTGGAAGGATATGAATTGAATGTGGTTGATTTTCTGATGAAACCGATCTCCTTTCCGAGGTTACTGGTATCAATAGATAAAGCAAAAGAAAGACTACGGGAAAAAAAACCAACAATACAGCAGGAGAAAGTTGATTATGTATTTGTAAAACAGGACAACAAATTGCTAAAAGTACAATTCGCAGACATCTTCTATATTGAGAGCATGCAGAATTATATTAAAATCCATCTAAAGGATTCTACTATCATCATATCGTTTACAATGAAGGCGTTTGAAGAGCTATTACCCCCAGCCCAGTTCGTACGGGTGCATCGTTCCTATATCGTTTCAGTAAAATCCATCATTGCTATTCATAGTCAGCAGATAGAACTAAATAATATATCGCTTCCTATTGGATTAAGTTATAAAGAGCAGTTGTTAAAGCTTGCAAACCTGTCCTGAAGCTACACTTTCCCTGTCATCATAGTTTCCTGATATCCCCCATCTGGCATAAATTTGCATGTTATTTGAATAACTATTCAAAAATGGACCTGGTATATTCAACTATGTTCTATTGATATAAAAAGGATGGATAATTTAATAGTATTACTTCTTATTGGGTTTATCATTGGTACACTGGGCACATTGATAGGTGCGGGCGGAGGTTTTATATTGGTGCCCATCCTGCTTTTTACCAACCCGGATTTCAAACCCGAAGTAGTAACGGCCATTTCCATCGCCGTAGTGGCTGCCAACGCATTATCGGGAACCATTGCCTATGCCAGGGCAAAACGGATCGACTATAAAGCAGGCCGTGTTTTTGCCTTGTTTACCATTCCCGGATCCATACTGGGAGCACTTGCTACCAGCTATATATCCAAACATCTTTTTAATATCGTTTTCAGTATTATCCTGATTGCACTTGGGCTTTACCTTTTTTTTCAAAAAACCAAAGCCCCCAGGTTGCCCCATACACTAAAGAACGGCCCTGGTTGGCGACATCATG
>CAZGSG010000040.1:0-27405 GCA_964528095.1 uncultured Terrimonas sp. | reverse complement strand
TTGGAAGTCGAATTTTTAAAGGAAAGAATCAATTCAAAAATAACGGAGATAAACGCGGCGATTGCCAGAGCGGAGGCAGGTGAAAGGGCACTTAGCGCGGAGATAGAAAATACGACCGATAAAGAAAAACAAAAAGAGCTCAAAAAAAACCACCGTGAACTGGAAGAGACTATAAAAGTCCTGCAACTCGACCGGTCGCTCCTGGAAACTGAACTGAAAGAAATAATGAAACTTGTTTTTAAGGCGGGTAAAACTGTGCCGGGCTTTTTCTTCAACCTCAACTTAGCTGAGAAAATTACCAAAGCTAATTATTTACCTGCCAGTATGGGTTGGCCCGAGGGTTATGTTCCAACCTATACTTTGCCTATACCACCTGTTGGAAAAGAGCTGATAAAAGGATCAGTCAAAATTGAGCCGGGTACTACCGACAATTTTGGCAATCCCCTGATAGATGGTAAAAAATACCTGCCTGTTGTGCTGTCTTTTTCCACAGATGAAGAAAGCAGGGATTTCACTAATTCACTGTCTGATTTCAGTGAAACAACTCTCTTTATTTATAATTCATAATAATTAACGTTTAAAAAAAATACTATGACTACAAGAGAAATGATTCAGTTGAATCCCCCGAAAAGAAGAAAGCAGGCGATCACGGAGAATAAAAAAGCCGAACTGGATAAGCTTGGCAACCAGGTGATCACTGCACAACAAAATGTAGAACAGTTGCAGGCCATCGTTACCTCTCTTACTGCAAAATCGGCACAGTTTACTGCTTTTTTAACAACGGCGAATAACAATAAGATCCATGCGCTGGCCAATAAAAATACCGCGCAGCAACTGGTAGACAGTATAAAAGACCTGACGGATAACTGCCGGATTGCAGTGATGGCGATGGATAAAGCAAATTCAAAGACAAAAAAACTCTCACTTGTCATGAAGGAGCTTATCAGCAAGCTGATCTATAGCGCTGAGTTAATAAATAAATTACTCAACATTATCATCCGGCAAAAAGCACTGAATGGGTTGATCTCTGATGAACTGATCGATATAGTGGGTGTTGCGGGTAAGGACGCCAACAATGCGGTCGCGCTGACACTGGTAGCCCTTGAATCAACGTTTGCCAGCCAGGCATCCAACATAGAATCCACCGATATTTCCGCGCTCGATTACCTGGAATCCATCAACCTGTATAAAAAATTAACAGGCACAAAAATAAAAATCACCGGACCGCTCACCGAAATGGGTAATATTGAAACGATCGCCTTCAATGCCAATTCGATTTTAATTACAAGGGCAATAGAAATAAGCCTGAAAGTACGGGGAGTGAAAATGGAATTTGAAAAAGATGATACCATTTATAAATATTCCCTGGTTTACCTCCTGGATGAAGCTTATTGCAGGGCTGCCAAAGCATATGATGATGCCTATAACGCCAACCTGCAGACAAGCCAGCTGTTGAGTAAGAGCACCGCGCAGCTCTCCAATGCACAGGTAAAACTCAGATCGCTCCAGGCAGGTCTTGCAGCAGCCAATGCCGCGGCGCTTGCATCCTAGCGTTTAAATCAACAACATCTGCCGCTTCGGCTACCGGGGCGGTGGATGTATTGTAGAATCTTTCTTTCATAAAAATATAAGCGATGGATACCGTGTACAGAAATTTTTATCGAAACTTTTATATGAGAACTGGTGGTTTTATCCCAACCAAGCCCCTGAATCAAAATATGTACCCCGGTGATTTTTTCCAAATCAAGAACGGGGAAATGATCCTGCTGGGTAATATTTTTCGTAAAGGCATCGTAGATCCGGCTAATGTAAAGTTTGGATATGGTATACAACAAAATCCAGCCTCCTGGAATTTTAGCGATGGGGTCAGCAAACCTTATTCGGCGCGGGGCAGTGGTCAGGGCGCCATTAACGGCGAGTTTGAATTCAGCAAACAGATCATGGCTTTCTCCCGTGAAGGAAGTTTTTACTTTAAATGCAATGAACCGGAATCGGTAAAGATCTTAAACTGGAGCGAGATCCAGCAACAACTCATTATTAAAATGACGCAGGTCATTTATTCATTCCGGGAACTTTACCTGGTAACAGAAAGCGTGGTGCCGCTCAACTGGACACTGGCCATTGGGGGGTCCGATAAAGGTGAACTGGAGATCGCTTCTGATTCAGAGAACTTCGGGCTTGTTGATATTTTCGGTCATCAATCAGCCAAAACAATCCAATCGAAGGACATAGAATATTATAACAGGGAAACACGCAGGAAACCTGTTTTTTTTAAAGCCAGTAAGCTGGTGGTACAGGATGAAAAACTGGAAACTTTTACCGGGGAGCTTATCAGCGACCGGTTCAACTCCACCGAGTGGATCAATCATTTTTTTGATTATGACTTTCATCATGATCCGGTTTATACTTCTCATAATTCAAGAAGTGCACAGGGCAGTGTGCTGGAGATGTTACATGCCAATGAACTAAACCCCAATACGGCGCTGCTTTACTTCAAATGGGCGGATGCCAGCCTGGATGATATTGAAAAACTTTTTTTGACATATGGAGGCTGAGGTTTCAATAAACGATCTTCATGCGGAAATTGACTGGTTACAAAATGTAATTGACCAGGCCATCCGTAGCTATCTGTTACAGGAAGGTCATGAAAAACACTGGCGCGAAATACCAATGCCGGATCTCACCGGCTCAGCAAGTCATTATGCAAAACTGGTAAACCAATGGGAGCTTGGCATATATGATCGGCTGGCGCTTGCGCTCGCCATGGCACCACATCTGCGGCCTGAAGTGCTCGATATCTTTTTCGGAAAAAACCAGATTTATGACAGGGCTTTT
Organism: uncultured Terrimonas sp.; assembly: GCA_964528095.1. Lineage (GTDB taxonomy): Bacteria > Bacteroidota > Bacteroidia > Chitinophagales > Chitinophagaceae > CAZGSG01. Next base: position 24,570 of record CAZGSG010000040.1, on the reverse strand, counting down.
ACAGAGTTCGGCGGCGTAACCGATAAAAACCATAGTGGCTTTTTACCTACCGGGCAAACACTTTGTTTCCTGATCAGTGCCGGCAACCCGGAAAAAAGAACGGACCCGGTGCAGTTGCTTGGAAAGGACAGTATACTGATAAAGGAAGAAGTGCTCCTGCTAAGTGAAACCGAAACACATATACCCCGGCTAAACGGAACACTTGGTTTACACAACAGTTGGTTCAACTATTTTATAACAGGACAGAAACTGCCTGCTGAAAACACCGCGTCCTTTCCCGCGCAAAAAATAGAGACCGGTCTTGAATGGGATGATATTGTTTTAGATGAACTGGTAATGGAGCAGGTTGCGGAGATCAGTACCTGGCTGCAGCATGGTAAAACGCTGCTGACAGAATGGGGACTGGGAAAAAAAATCAAACCCGGTTACAGGGCTTTATTTTATGGACCACCCGGCACGGGTAAAACACTTACCGCGACCCTGCTTGGGAAAGCTGCCGGGAGTGATGTATATAGAATAGATCTTTCTATGATCGTGTCCAAGTATATCGGTGAAACGGAAAAGAACTTATCGAGGATATTCGATACAGCGCAACACAAAAACTGGATCCTTTTTTTCGACGAAGCTGATGCTTTATTTGGCAAGCGCACCGCCACCAATTCTTCAAATGATCATTATGCCAACCAGCAAACGGCCTACCTGCTGCAACGCGTCGAAGATTTTCCTGGCGTAGTGATCCTGGCTACCAATCTCCGCACAAATATGGACGAGGCCTTTGCAAGACGGTTTCAATCAACCATTCATTTTTCCATGCCTGCTGCGGAGCAACGTTATCAACTATGGCAAAACGCTTTTTCAGGTACCTGTAGCCTGCATCCCGAAATTGATCTGTATAAAATTGCTGAAGACTATGAACTGGCGGGCGGTTCCATCATCAATATTCTGCGTTTCTGTGCCCTGGCAGTTATTAGAAGAAATGATACGGTGGTCACCAGGCAGGAATTAATGGAGGGCATTAAAAGAGAATTTAAAAAAGAAAATAAAACCCTGAATATTATTCATTGAACAAAGGGCTATGCAGGATAAGGAAAAACACATACCAGTCAATCAACCTATTTACCTGCCGTGGACAACCGCAGACAATAGTTTATTTTCTATTACCCTGAAAATTGGTAAATGGAAGGATGATTTTAGTGAGCAGGAGTACAAAATAATAATCGCGGAAGCATTGAATCAATGGATCAATACACATGAACTCCGGTCAAAAGGAATAAAAATAACCGGTTACCTGGTCAGTAGTACAAAGCTCTGTCTTGTTTTATACCGGCAGAAAGATGTTGAGATGAGCATGCTGGATAATTTTTATAAGATCGTAAGGGGTTGCATATGGAAGCACCGTCATCAATACGCGTACATGCAGTCCGGACTTTCAGAAACAGTATCCACAGAAAAAAATAAAAAGCTATTTGAATCATTGCCTTTTACCAGCGAATATGTAGTTCTGTTGATTACCGGCAGAAGCGTGCCGCTTCCTTATTACAATCCGCTGCTGGCGAGATTGGAAAAAACAATCCGGAATAATAATTTTTGTTCGGCTATCGACTATGCCGGCGCGAAAGGCCCGGTAGAAGTCTGTCTTTTACAAAAATTTGAAACTCCATTTAACTATTCCGTGGGCATTAATTATCAGCCATCCCTGCATCATATAAAAACCATACCAGAAGAGATGAATCTCCTCACCAGGTATTTTAGCCTACTCAAAACAATTGGCGGCCTGCACGAAAAAGAGCATGAAGTAAAACTGAATGGATCGATGCAAAAGCTGATTGATTTTATAACCAGCTATGATCAGCGGGCGTTGCGGTTGATACTGGGTACGGATAATACGGCGCTCGCGCTGGAGGAAGAACCTGCCGCGCTTCATTATGAACATGCAAAATGGAAACCCGGGTTAATGACACACCATCATTATACTGAAAAATGGGTGCAGATGATCATAAAAGCCTTTGGTGATGAAAGGGCCGTACTAAAACACCTGGCCTGTATCTGCCTGGGTGATGAGGTAGACGCATATGGGCCGCATGAGTCCCATAAAAAATCAAAAGAATATTATGAACAATGGATCCCGGCAGCATTTGAGCATCTTAAAAAATCACTGGCCAAACATGGGCTTCAGCAGATACCGGTTACTACAACTATAAAAAACTACTCACTGCATGATCCGCATTCCAACCCGGTAGCTTTTTATGTTTCAGATTTTATCCATGCGCATTGGTTTGCGGGCTGGAATAATAATAAGCCCTTTATATTCTTTGATCAGTATACGCAGGATGATGGCAGAAGCACAGACTTCACCAACGTGCAGCGGTATTATAACAAGGCGCAGGAGTTAGTACAAAACCGTCTGCAGGTTTTTGTGGGCCAAACCGGTTTTTCATCAGAACAGGGGGCGCGGAAACAAGCGGCGGTTTTTGCAGACCTGTTCCGGTCATTGTATGATCAATACGGGAATTATGCATTTAAGATCCCTGTTTGTGTGTTTGAGGCCTTTGACCATACAAACAAAGATGCTGATAAAAGAAAAATGGGATTATTTGAAAAAACAGGCGATGGAAGATACCAGCTAAAACAGGGCATAACAATTCCCGCATGGATCAATCTACCACTTTAAAATAGCAATCATGAATCAATACAACAAACCCATTCAAAAGAAAAAAGAAAACACGCAAAGCCCTGTTCTGTTGCATGAAAACTCAACGGGCAAAAACAAAGGTCTGTACCTGGGTGATAACAGGGCTAAGAGCACCATACAGTTGAAAACCAATGTGCCTGTGAATGATGATAAAAAACTTGAGCATGAAGCGGATGAGATGGGCAAAAAGGCCGTGCAGATGAAATCAGCAGAAGGGGTTGCCCAGCTAAGCACGGGCTCTAAAAAAGCAAACGAAGATATGGTCAGGTCGATGGGAGCTGCTGCCGGGCTGGTGAAAAAATTACCCAATGCAAAACCGCATACAACCCGCGGCACCGGCGGTGGTGGCGGCGGTACAGATCACCAGGCAAGAAACGCGATGGTCATCAATAAGGCTAAACAGGATACAAGAAAAGAGCTGGACGACCCAACCATGTTTGCATCAAGCCAGATGAGAATGGGCAATGCAAGTCATAAGCAAAAAGAAAAAGGCGTAGAGGAAGCGAGGAAGGAAAAAAACAAAGGAAAAAAACAAAGCGAAATGGAGGAGATCCGTGAATACTATGGGTATGAGTCAGTGGACCAGTTAACAAAAGACGAGATTGCCGCCTATCGTGAAGCCATGCAGTAAAGGATTACTATATGGTTTGTAATAGAACACATGAATCTTCGGCCTACTAAATTTATCAAAGTGAATAATGCAGAATTATGACAACATAAAAGACCGGTCCGTTCAACCTGCTTCGTCTGTACCTATTCAATCGAATGCAGGTAAATACGCCATTCAGCTTAAAGACAACCGTACCGATTCAAAAGCGCGAAAAAAACTGGTAGATGCTATTACTAACAAAACGTCCATTCAAAAAAAAGAAAACAAAACCGGTTTACCGGATGAACTGAAATCGGGTATTGAAAACCTTTCCGGTATTTCCATGGATGACGTGAACGTGCATTATCACTCTGATAAACCAGCTCAGCTCTCAGCTCATGCTTACGCGCAGGGAACAGATATACATATTGCTCCCGGCCAGGAAAAACACCTGTCACATGAAGCATGGCATGTGGTGCAGCAAAAACAGGGAAGGGTGAAACCAACCATACAGATGAAAAAAAATGAGGCATTGGATGATGATAATAACCCCGGCAAAGAAACGACCATGATAAGCCCGGAACTATCACAATTAAAACCCAGCGGCGATATCGTCGAAAACCCGGGGCTTATCATGAATAATGAAGTTATTCAGCTCACTGCAATTACTGATTCGCTGGATGCTTCTGATGTGGACTGGAATAAGGTGCATAACAAAATGGGAGAAGTGAATACAAACTACAGCGCCTATGAGAGGAGATTAAAAGCGATGGACAATACCCATAACGAGCCAGTTGGAGCAAAGGCTGCGCAAGGTGTACAGCACTGGGCGGATAATTTCCAAAATAAGAGCCTTGCTTATTTAGCCGAATTCGAGACCGTAATGACCAGGACGCAGGGTGCAAGGATTGCAACGCTCGGAACAAATATAAATACCGAGCCCGATATTTTTATAACAAGAATGAATGATGCTCCAGGGTTGGAGCAGGCGGTTGGACCCGGACAAAAAGACCATCTTGAAATTAAACGAACTGAAGGCGATCCAGATGCTATCAAGGACAGAACAAGAGACGCCACTCATCAACTGGTTGCAAGAAAAAGTCAGGATGCCAGGAATTATATTGCCGAAATACATGCTCCGAAATGGTACCCTACCCAGGATACTTTCGCTAATATGAGCGCCTGGGCAAATCAATGGGCCACAAATCATGTTGACGAGTTAAAATCGCCCGGTGGTATTGGATATGGGCATTTAATCATCAGAATTTACTATGCGCAATCCACAGTGCCTATAACAGCAAGTGTTTCCATATACTAAACAGAACGCTGTAGGTATAACGGTCCTTGTTTAAAATTTAAATAACAATGAGAAATCATACTTAAAAGACAGCTTTTTTAAACTGCTGAAAGATCTACTTCCCATCCAACCTGGATTTATAAAAGACTCCTGAAACAATAGAATTAAAATGTGTTGAATTACGCTACCATAAAAGAAAATGAACTCCGCCCTGTCTCATCCGCCAGGCCTGTTCAATCCAATACGGGCAGATCTGTTTTTCAACTGCAGGACAATCGCCCCCGTTCTGCCGCGGGGCCAGCTATATCACAAACCTGGCTTACCGATAATCGTCCCCGGTCAATTGTTCAAAGAAATCAGGCCGCTGAACTGGCAGACTATCAACCTGCCTATACAGGCGTTCAAAGAAAATCAAACAGAACCGGCTTACCCGATAAGCTGAAATCAGGAATAGAAAATCTCTCCGGCATTTCTATGGATGATGTGAACGTGCATTATCATTCGGATAAACCAGCCCGGCTCCACGCGCACGCGTATGCGCAGGGCACAGATATACATATCGGGCCCGGACAGGAAAAACATCTGCCGCATGAAGCATGGCATGTAGTACAGCAAAAACAAGGCAGGGTTAAAGCAACCCTGCAAATGAAAAGCGGCGATAAAATCAATGATGATAATGTTCTGGAAAAAGAGGCGGATGAGATGGGAAGCAGGGCCATTGTACAGCGCAAGGAAACAGGGCAAACCAATTTAAAACAACTAAGGAATATAAATACAGGCATGAATACAGTTCCTGTTTTACAGGCTGTATGGGAAGACTTTGGTTTGTACTATGTATGGGATCCTGTTTATCCCGATGGCACAAGATGGTATCAAATAAAGTCGAACTCCCTGTTATTTTATTTAATTGAACATGCGGACAGGGTGCCGCCTGAATACCTGGAAAAGTACCGACAGGATGCAGGCATTGCAAATGCGAAATCATATACGGATTGGTTAAATGACGAATCATACAACTGGTTATTATCGGCAGATGATAATACGAGAGAAGAGGCTGTTCCGGAAATGGATCCGACCGCGAGTGCCCATCATTCGGCCAGCGCGGCTGCCAAAGAGGAAAATACAGGGACTGCATCCGCGCATAAAAAACCGGGACACGCCCCTTTGCTAGCCGCAAGTGCTGCCGCATTCGCAGAAGCTCCACCACAACCGCATGCTGATCCCGCCGTTGAACGGGAAGTTAGAGAAGGCATCAGACCGATTTATGAATCAATTTTAATAGCTTGGAGAGCACAGCAGCATTGCAAGGTCCTTAACCAGGAAATAGAGGAATGCAACCTGGAACTGGAAGCCCTGGTAAAAGTAAAAGGTGAGACCAGGGATATTAAGAAAATCAAGAGCCTGAAAAAGGTAATAGAAGAAAAAGAAGATCTCCTGGAAAAGCCTGAAGAGATTGTAAACAAAGAAACAAAGTCACAAAAAAAATTGCGAATAGAATTCCTGACGCTTATCAATACAAAACTGATAAGAAGAGGCGGTAAGGATACAATAAAATCGTTTCGCACTAACTGGCAACTTATCGACTCTGCTTCAAACGAAGGAGAGATTTTTGAGGATATGGCTAAAACCGTACGAAGCATATGCAACAGTATCGATTATATTAATCAATTTGGCGAAAACCTCAACCCTCATTTGGTCCGTTTATTTAAAGAGTTTAACCTGACTCCTCCTGAAGGGTTTAACATAGAAAACGTCACGTTTACAATACAGCTGTTAGGAGGCGATAGTCACAACAAAGGAAAAGTACCGGTGCTGATACTTTTTTTCGAAAAAGGAACCCCATTGGGAAAGATCGTGTATAAACCAAGAAAAGCGGAAACAGACCGCGCTGTTATCGATCTATATGCGCAAATGAATCAACTGGGCTCGCCAATTAATTTACCGGTATATAAGATAATATCCGTGGGAGAAGGTTCTTTTTGGGAATTCGTGGACGGACAGTTGCTGGAACAGGACTCAGCACATAAGCAGGCAAACGCGGCTAATGTAGGTAACCTCTTGCGATTGGAACAGGTAACCAGCGCTGTGGGAATTTCTGATCTGCATAAAGAAAATGTTATTCTACGTGGCAACGAGTTTGTACCGATCGATCTCGAATCCTATGACCCCGAATCGGAAACAGGGCTTTACGGCGGAAGCGTCAGGCCAGCCCCGCAACCATTTTCAGAAAAAGAACAGCTATTGATCAACAACTTTAAAAAGCTGCAGGTGGAACGGGAATCCAGACTTGTACCCGTTGCTACTGGTATACTTGAAGGCTTAATGAATGGAAACGATACGGCAAAAGCGGTGGCTATGATCTGCAGCGCGTTGACAGAAAAGGGATTTTCACTGGCTGCAAATAGTAAGGACCGTTTACTGCTGTTGATAACGGAGGATTTTCAGCATTTGGATATTCCCATGTTTACTCAAAAAGGAGGCGCTGTGTTTTTTGTAGGTGATAGTTCAGGTCTGCCTATTGCGATAAAGCCTGGCACCGATGAATAGCTGTAAAAAATGAACTACCCGATTTCAACAAGGTTCCCGCTAAACATATATTATTGTAAAAAAGTTTTCCCTGCCACAATTGAGTATTTTAGAGCATCCCTTTATGCAGGCGCTTACCCAAAACACGCATATAAGCCGCGTAATCAGTAGTATTGAAACGGATGACCTGATTGCCAGCCGCACCATCCTTCATGCCGATGGATACAATGGTTTTTTGCATTACCACGATAACGCGCATTTTAGTTTTGTATTACGCGGTGGTTGTGCGGAAAAGAAGAAAACACATTATGAACGTCGCCCGGGTTCGATAACATGGTATCCGGCAGGGGAACTTCACCAGATAACCGCTGTCCATTCGCCCTCCTATCATGTAAATTTTGAATTACCTGCTGGTTTCTTTACTACTACCGGGTTTGACCAGGCGGGTATTGGTGATGCCATCGCGATACATCCCGGTATACGTCCCCTTATGCTGCAGGTATACAGGGAACTGGAGTACCCTGACAGTGACAGTATTGTTTCGCTTCAACAAATACTGCTTAACCTGGTACAGGAAACAGTCACTCTTCGTAAACCCGGACTACCCCGCTGGGTTACCATTGTATCGGAATTGTTGCGGGATTGCTGGAATGAAAATATCAATCTGCAGCAATTATCTCTCGCGGCAGGCGTACATCCCGTAACCATCTCAAAATATTTTCCCGTTTATTTTTCCTGTACTCTTGGCCGGTATCGCCGGAAATTAAAAATAGACCAGGCCATCAACAGGATCATCGCATTCCCTTCCATTAATATGGCCCAACTGGCATTTGATTGTGGCTTTGCTGACGAAAGCCACCTGATCCGCACGTTTAGAGAAATGACCTGCATGCTGCCAGGACATTTCAGAAACTGGGCGCGCTAGGCTAAATTCATTCTATCCCATCTACTGCCGCTCCTTTACTTTCGTTTAAAAGATGACAATTATGAAAAATATCCTGCTGACTATTGCCCTTTGTAGCACATCTGCTCTTTTATTTGCACAGGTCAATAAAACCGAAGCATTAAAATTACGCCTGCAGGGTATCGATCCGCTGATTGAACAGGTAATGAAAGACTGGCAGGTGCCAGGTCTTGCTATCGGTATCGTATACAAAGATCAGCTCCTCTATTCAAAAGGATTTGGCTACCGCGATCTTGAGCAACAGCTGCCTGTAACTCCCCATACGATATTTCCCATTGCTTCCTGTACAAAAGCGTTTACCGCGGCATTGGTTGGCCTGGCTGCTGACAAAAATCTCCTTGAAATCAACCAGCCCGTGAACCGGTATTTTCCAGAACTGGAATTTTATACACCACAGATGACAGCAATGGTGACAGCAAAAGATATGATGACCCATCGCACAGGTCTTCCCCGTCACGACTGGGTGACACATGCGAAAGAGAGCCTGCCAATGGACACCGTGATACATCGGGTACGCTACCTGGAACCTTCCAGACTCATCAGGGATGAAGTGCAGTACACCAACCTGATGTATAATATGCTGGGAGAACTGACACGTAAGGTTACCGGCAGAAGCTGGTCACAACAAATAAAGGAAATGATCTTTGCCCCATTACAAATGAATGAAAGCAGTACGGCTTTCAGCGATCTTATTAAAAGCGCCGAATACAGCAAGGGTTATTTTTTACGCAGGGATACGCTTGTAAGTCGAAACCCAAGTACCGAAGGGGCTAATGCCGCAGGTAGTATTAATTCTTCCGTGCTTGATATGAGCCATTGGTTAATAGCATGGATCAATGGAGGCCGGTATAAGGATAACCAGGTGTTTCCGGCGAAGCTAATCAGAGAAGCTTCTACCCCACAAATGAGCGCTCCTTCAAGACCGAACCCTGCTTTTCCGGCCTACCCGGATGCATTTTTTGGCGACATGGGTTATGGATGGATCATCGATTCTTATCGCGGGCATTATCATGTACAACATAGTGGCGATCTTCCAACCTATTCTTCCAATACCTCTTTTTTCCTTACGGATAGTATCGGAATTGTAGTACTGGTCAATAAATTTAATGCCACTGTTCCTGAGCTTATCAGCAGTTTGTTAGCAGACAGGCTACTGGAACTTCCCTATAAGGACTGGAATAGATTGTTATTAGCGCTGCATAAAAAACGTTCCGCTGATACTGGCCCATTGCCCACTACCGGTGATACGGCCAAACCTGTAATGAACAGACCACTGGTAGCATACGCAGGCGCTTATTATCATCCTGGCTATGGCTCAATTACGCTGAGCGTAATAGCAGATAAATTATACGCGACACACAATGAACAATCTTTTGCTATTAGTATCGCCGGAAAGGATGAATTCATAGCGAATGTGCCGGGAGGGCGGCTAAGAGTTATCATTGACAAAAAAGGAAAAGTCATCTCACTGGCTGGTTCTTTTGAAGAAGGCATCAGGGAAATCGTATTTACACGATTGAGGAAAAGAATGTAGTCAAATAGGGATCAACTGGCTATAATTAATTCATTCGTTAGAGAATACTGTCGGCAACTACATACGTGTTGGGAAAGAAGTTAAGAAGTTCGTTTTTTGCTTTCTTTGATTTTTTGAAGTTCGGCTTCCACTTTAATCTCTCCTGCATTGAATATCTTTTCCTTATCCTCTTCGCTTATGCTTGGATCTGCATCTAACTTAAGAATTATCCGAACCTGTTTATTAAGCTCAGACATTGCATCAACTAGCACTTCCCCAAAACGTTTATCTAAAGGTTTATTTTCTTCGTTCATATTGATAAATTGTACTACAAAATTAAAAAGAAAAGGAGGCAATTTTGCCGCCTTTATTATGCCTTTCCTATAAGCTGATTATACTTGAGCCTTCCATCACTATTCTGAACGCTCACAACAATCCTTTCAGCATCGGTAATACCCCTAGAGTTATACCGGGCTGCAAATTCATCGCAATACCTTTGCAGATGCCACGGGTTTACTTGGTGAACTATGCCAATGATACCACGCTTTAAAAGGCTCCAAAAGTTTTCTATCCTGTTCGTATTGACCCCATCTCTTACATATTCTCCTTTGCTATTGTCTACCATAACATGGGGTAAATTCCGCCTCTTTTGACAGATAGGCGTACATAGAAAGCCCGTTTGTAACAACAGTTGAACCTTTTGCTACATGCCGATTTATCAATTCTTGTGCAACCGCTTTAGTTACCCACTCCGTTACTTTGACCATAACTTTCCCGCCAGTTTGTATGAGTGTCTTAAAAGCAGTCATTTTAGGTAGATTGTGGGATAAATATAGATCAAAAAAGGAAATTACACAATTTCTTCGAAAAAATATTCACAATTTCTTTGAAAAAATATTCCTTCGCTTATCTTTGCGGAGTTAAAACAACAAACCCCGTCGGCAAACGGGGCGTATTAAAAACTTGAAAAATCATACAATGAGTACAAATCTACCAAATCTTTTCGACCTTTTCAAATTTGAGAAGCGAAAAACACCTTTGCAACAAGACTTCGAACAAGCAAACATGCTATTTCTTTTGGCATTTAAAAGAATTGTTGAAACGTCATTTCAAAATCTTCACAGCAAGATTTTCACGATGTTTAAGCCCTACGACATGGACAAAAACATGCCTGCGGTGGCAACAATTAGTTTTATTCGGCAGGAAATAATTCAAAATTTCCCCGAATACTGTAGGTCCGCTACCCCTGCTAGATTTCGATTAGTTACTCCAACGAACGAGTATATTTATATTAAAAAGTTGGATGATAATTATCGACCTTCCAACATCCAGACTGGCGAAAACGATTTAATTATGAATCAGCTCACGGTCAGTAAAAAAGATAAAGGCCCTAATATCTTTGTTGGATACACATCAACCCACGGTAATTCAAGTTTAACCGGGATATATGCGGTTTGCATTGATGGCCCCAATCTTATTTGGAGGACAGACATTAGCGACTTAAGCAGAGATAATCAGGCTCCTCTTGTAGGCATTAAACCTAAAGGACCAGAACCAACATTAAAACCCGGTATCGTTAAAATCAGGAAGGAAAAAAATGAATAGCAATAAATAAAAACATCTACTGCCAATGCGTACACCAAACCCCCGCCAAATCGAGCTAGCGAGACTTTCAAGAGGATATACGCAAAAAGAGTTATCCTCTCTTTTACCTAACCTTAACCAATCCAGCCTTTCAAAGGTTGAAAAAGGATTACTAACAGTATCAGAAGAAACATTAGAATCATTATCGAAAACCTTAAGTTATCCAATTTCCTTTTTTTGCCAAGAAGAACTTAAAACCCCAATGTCTAATATCTATTTTAGAAAAAGGGCAACTGTGCCGCAGAAAGAGCTAGATAGAATTTTCTCAGATTTGAAAATCATTTTAAAAGGAATAGACTATTTGACAGAAGAAATAGAGGTAGCGCAATACAATCGATATTCTTTCGATCTTTCTGCGCAAGGATGGACACCGCAGGATGTAGCTATGAGAATGCGTGAATTAATGAAAATTCCGTCAGGCCCCGTGAAAGATATTGTGAATTTACTCGAAAACGAGGGCGTGTTAGTGTACTTCTATGATTGTGGAAATACAAAGTTCGACGGCCTGACAGCATATACAGATAGCGGAATACCGGTTATTTTTATTAATAAGAATATGCCTAATGATAGAATAAGATTCACTATTGCGCATGAATTTTTTCATTTGATTTCTCACATCCCTTGCGACATAGAACCATGGCGCGATGTGGAGAATGAAGCAAATACTTTCGCATCTGAATTTTTAATGCCGGCGAGAGATTGTTTCCGTGATTTGCCGGGGCTCTCTTTTAATAAATTAGGCATCTTAAAGGCATATTGGGGTGTTTCAAAAGCAGCAATTATAATGAGAGCAAAGCACCTTAGTGCTATTAATGAATCTACGTATAGATATTTGCTTATTGAACTTGGAAGAAGAAATGAAAGAAAGAATGAAACTGGATTTGTCGAGATAGATCAACCTAAATTACTTCCAAAAATTATTGACCTTTTAAAAAGTGAATTGCAAAAAACAGACTCGGAAATTGCAGAAACGATGAACTTGACTGTAATTGATTATTTTAAATATTTTGAAAACGGCCGTGCTGCACTTGTCAGAACAATGAAACGAGCTGTATAAAAAAAGGATCGAAACGACCCTTCATTTTGCTGTGGAAATAACGGCAATACTATATCTGCCGTGAACCCTGTATGGTTTAGCTTTCTCCTTAGAGGCTTTCCATACGGGGATTTCTGCTACCTTAAAGTTACTAAATTGTACAATGGCCAAAGCAAAAAAACAACAATCTAAACAATACGACCCCAAACTAGGCATCAAAGGCAGCTTTGCGGACGTTATAAAGGTCTCTGTCACCCCAAAAAAGAAAGACCAGTAGGAGAAGCCTAAAGAGGCTAAAAAGAAATAGAAAACACTTGTGGACTAGCTACTCCGGTTAAATTTTTAGGAGAACAAATTGAGAGTATTTTTAAAACTTTTTTGTGGTCTTAAAAGACCACAAAACGAAAACGAATAAATAGATACTTCTATTTGCAAGAACATATGGTTACTTGAGCGACTGGTTAATTTTCTTTTGAACAAAAGCATCTCGCTCTTTCTGCGCTACTTTCATTACTGCCATTAAATCAAGGTAAGCGGCTACAAAATAGCTGAAGTCTTCAATGAAACCTTCCTTGTTAGCTACCTGTAGGTAATCAAAAAATAAATCTTCAAATACTTCTATTACCTCTTCCGGCTCGTGCGAAAGGATAAAACTTTCAATCGCCCTTGTGGTGCGGGGATACCTGGTTACGACCTTTGCCATAGCTTAATGTTTTAAGGCTATGAAGGTCTAATGAAGATTTGGAATAAGTGTGGTAGTTTAAGACCACAAATTCACGTTTTTGAAAGTTTTTTTCGGTAAATTCGGGCAATTCCCCGAATTAATGGTGCTAGTGCCTTGTCCCAACAATTTCTTGGCAGCGACTATCCAACCGCGCCTGTTGGCGTAAATGATATTACAGTACGCCATCTCCTTCATCATACCGTAGGTGTATGGGGCAATGATGGCAATGACCCCATGTTCAAACAATCCACGTACACACATAGCCAGTTGATCAAATGGACACTGGAAAATTATCCCGCTACTTCCGGCAGAGGCACTTATAGTTATTCCAATTTCGGTTATTGTTTATTGGGTCGCATCATAGAAAAACTTTCAGGTAAATCCTACGAGCAGTTCATCAAAGATGAAGTGCTTACTCCCTCTGGCATTACTACTATGCAGATCGGGGGTAGCACACTGGCCGATCGTAAACCAGGTGAAGTGATCTATAACGGATAAAGTGGGCAAAACGCGTATCTCTATAATATTCCCCGTACCGATTCGCATGGCGGTTGGATTGCCAGCGCTACCGATCTCGCGCGTTTCATGGTGAAAGTAGATGGCTTCAGCACAAAGCCGGATATTCTTCAGCCAGCTACTATCACTACCATGATCACTCCATCGGTCCCTTCTTCCAACTATGCCTGTGGATGGAGTGTCAATTCCGCTAATCATTGGTGGCATACCGGCGCATTACCAGGTACTGCTACAGAATTTATTCGCGCCAGTACCGGATTCAACTGGGTGATATTGTGCAATTCAAAAAGCACGAACAGCAATTTTAGTGGTGCCCTGGATGGTCTTTTATGGCCTGTTGTACAGAATGCGAATACGCCCTGGCAGGATATTGACCAGTTTTAAGCTTGAAATAACCTGAAAGGGTCAGCAATCTACCGGCCACTGACGCAGCGTTCCGGGTACGGATTTTCGGCTATACAAGACCTGTTTGAAGGGATGGCAAGCTATGCTCAAGCAGGGCTAAAACAGGGAAATTATCCGGGCTTGGTCCGGGTTTGGTCCCTGTTTGGTCTCTGTTTGGTCCCTGTTTTTATTGATACAGGCACGCTCCAACCAGGGCGCAACTATGGCAGCTTATAAAACTTCCGATTTAAATCTGGGGGTTGGGGCCGGACACCTGCCGGCTGTATTGGAGATGGGTCCGTCCCGGTCAGCCGGGTGGCCAATAAGGTAAAAAAACCTCGTCTTACCAATGAGGGTAATGACGAACTGCCAGACCCATGCTGGCAGTTCGTTAAAATAAATGGCATCTATATACCAGTTGGGACAAGGGTTTCTGTGAAAAAATGAGCAACGGGGAACGCCTGAAATCTACATGTGGGAGAATAAGAGCTGGAAAACATTGGTATAAATTTTTTCGCTTATATTTAACGCAGTTAAACCACCTGCTTATGAATCTTGCCAGAGACTTGATGAAACGGCTACTTCATTTATTTCCCCTAGCAATAGTAAAAGAATCCTTTGTAAAAAAGGGAACGTCTGAAAGTGTTATTGAACAGATAACTGGAGAAAAGACGCAGCAAATTATAAAGAACTTTGCCTTTTCAAATTACTCGCAAACCAGACAAAACATATACCTATATGAGTTGAATCAAAATTTTCCTCATGCTAACTTAGTTAATGCTGATTTCCCTATGGATGTCGAAGATCGAACTATCGCAAACGGGGAATTAAAAATCCATTGTCTATCAAAAACAATCTTTAAAGTTCTAATAGGAAGAACCGGCGAAAATGTTGATTTATCTTTTTATCAACCTGTTACAGTTAGAATAATGAATAATACCTTAATTATTCATTTTACAAAACTCTTACGGAACGTAGCATCGTACTTTCCAGTAGATGACTTTCCCATTAAAAAAATACAATTAAATGACGAGGCCGCAGTATTAGCAGATATACTAGAATACTTCGATAATTTCCAACCAACCCCGTTAGATATAAATGCCGGAGTAAAGTATTTGTGGAACATTGATGATGTGGATTGTCTAAAGGTTCTTTCTAGAAAAAACGCCTCAGCTGTTATGGAAACAATGGACGGTATTCTGCTTTTTAAGGCGCAATACCCTGCTGATTACCTAATTACAATTCAACGCCCTTTAGAAAAAACCGTGTTCCAGTATTTGAAAAATGATAAATATCTTTGTAAAGAATTTACAACAGAGCCGACACTTGGACGAATTTCAGTTAACCAATTTCCGGACGATGTAAATCAGGTTAAAAATGTCGTATCAAAAATACTTGCAAACAATTAGTCAAATAGGCACTGGCAAAATATTTGTCGAAAATGTTCGGCAATTTATGAATACCAATGTAAAAGAAGCTAGACTTCTTTGTGAGATGGCCGTGCAAAATAAAATCTTCATTAGGAAAATTGGGTTAGTTTGCCCCAATGACAATAGGATAATTCGGGAGTACGATTCCACGGGAGAAATTCCAGAAATAATAACTTGTAAGGTGTGTGAGATTGATGGTATTGAGCCAGATACTTTTAGGAGTGACGAACTAAGAAAAATAACCTATTACACCCTAAAGTAATGAGTGCAGAGATACCCCAAACCATGGCGCAGGCCAAAATTTACAGCGCATTTCTGAACATGCGGCTGAAGCGTACTGTTACACTCGTAATATTGTGGGTATGGGTTGCTCTGGTTGCTTTTCTTGTCGTTGCACTATCTATACCCCTCAAGACAGAAAGTAATATTATTTTGGCATCATTCGAGTCTGTTCTTACACCCACTATGTATGTAATGTGCAAGCACTATTTTAGTGCTAAAAACTTAGCTGACACCTTTGGCGATTAGTTTGTCTTCTTCGTGGTCTAACAGGTATATAGTTACCAAATCTCTCCAACAGACAACGATGAATCACAAGATACTTCTCAAAGCAGAGCGGCATATCACCGCTCTTTTCTATTTACCAATAAGCTGATTATACTTTAATCTTCCATCGCTATTCTGTACACTCAATACAAACCTTTCAGCATCCGTAATACCTCTAGAGTTATACCGGGATGCAAATTTATCGCAATACCTTTGTAAGTGCCACGGGCTTACCTGATGGAATATACCAATGATGCCACGCTTTAACAGGCTCCAAAAGTTTTCTATACCGTTGGTATGGAACCCGTCTCTTACATATTCTCCTTTGCTATGGTCTACCATAACATGAGTAAATTCTGTCCCTTTTGACAGATAGGCATACATAGTGAACCCATCAGTAACAACGGTAGATCCTTTTGTTACATGCTGGTTGATCAGTTTCTTTACCCTTGACTTGCTTACGAAGTCGGTTACATGAACCATAACCTTACCACCTGTTTCAACGATACCGAATACTGGTGTTTTAGGTTCATCGAATGCACGTCCCCTTGACCCCGGCTTTCTTGGCCTTCTTTTACTAGCATGTTTATTTCCTTCCTTGCCCCCTATATAAGTTTCATCAATCTGTACAGAATTAGCCAGCATAACAGGCGCTTTCTCTTTTAGCATTTCACGGATACGGTGTAATACAAACCATGCTGTTTTTTGAGTGATCCCTAACTGTCTGTGCGCTTGTGATAATAACGGAATCAGAGGCAGGGACAGTAGAATGGATTACCAGCCTGTAATGTCGGAGATGCTAGACATTATCGCAAAATGGGCATCGACTTCGCAAAGTTCATTTGATTTATATACCGAACTATATGCTCTTAATGAGAAGCACGGTTATGGACATGAAGTTTATGTGAAGACACACAAAAAGATTCCAAAAAATGATAAAGCCGACGAAAAGTCGTCGGCCTAATTTGTTAAACCAGAAATAACGGCAACACTATATCTGCCGTGAACCCTGTACTGTTTAGCCTTCTCATTAGAGGCTTCCCTTACGGGGATTTCTGCTACCTTGAAGTTACTAAATTTGTACAATGGCAAAAGCTAAAAAACAACGCTCCAAACAATACGATCCCAAACTAGCCATCAAAGGCAGCTTTGCTGACGTTATAAAGGTCTCTGTCACCCCGACAAAGAAAGACCAGCAGGAGAAGCCTAAAGAGGCTAAAAAGAAATAGGTATAAATGAAGTGGTATAAATCCTCCCGATTCGGATGCTCCCTTTGGGTTGTCATTCTACTACTAATTTCGGGTTCAATTATTGCCAGCCTCATCTGGCTAATTTTCAACTTTCCGTTTAGCAATTAAAGAAAAAAGACTTCAGTTCTCTCAAAGGGGGCCAACTATAAAATTTTTAGGAGAACAAATTGAGAGTAGTTTTAAAACTTTTTTGTGGTATTAAAATACCACAAAAAGAAAACGAAAAAATAGATACCTCTATTTGCAATAACATATGGTTACTTGGGCGACTGGTTAATTTTCTTTTGAACAAAAGCATCTCGCTCTTTCTGCGCTACGTTCAATAATATCTTTAGGTCGAGAAAAGCACATACGAAATACTTAAAGTTTTCAATCGGGCCATCCTCTCGCATAACTTGCAAATAATCAAAAAATAAATCTTCAAATGCTTCCCAGACTTCTTCCGGGTCATGTGCAAGAATAAAATCTTCAATTGCTTTGGCAGAGCGAGGATACCTGGTTGTGACCTTTGGCATAGCTAAATGTTTTAAGGCCATGAAGATCTAACCAAGAGATTAGAAAAGCGTGGTAGTATATTACCACAAGTACACGTTTTTGAAAGTTTTTTCAGGAAAACCGGTCAATTCCCCGGATTATGGATGTTGGTTCCTTGTCCCAACTGGTATATAGATGCCAAATAAATGCTTGAATATGTGCGTGAACATTTTATCAGGCAAAGCCCCAAGCTATCAGGCCATTAAAGCCTTCGCCAAACCAAGTACGGAAGAGATCATGATCACACATTTCCAGCAATAGCTTCTATTTAGTTTCATTTTTATTAATTTACTGAATACAAAATTACCTGTTCATTTCCTTTTAGATTGTTAATGTCCGTGACCTTCGGTATTGGTCATTTTCGCCGAAACAAAAAACGCTCCCTTCACAACAATCTTTGCTCCGGCAGGAATTTCTTTCAGCAACGTGATCTCGGTATATCCTATATCACTGGTGCCCTTTGCCACGGCAACGCGTTCAAAGATGAATTCACTCTCCTGCTTTTTGTCGGTGCCGGGATTTGTTGTTTTTTCATCGGCGGTGGTTAGTACAAAAATATAGTCCTGCCCTTCTACCGTTACAATCGCGTCATTGGGAACAGCGGGTACTGTGCGTTGATTTAAACTTATCGCAGCCGTCACGCTCATTCCATCAATCAGTCCTGTTTTATCACCCTGCACTTTCGCATGAACGGAGACGGCCTTACTTTCTCCTTCAAAGGATGAGCCTAATGAATAGATCTGCGCGTCATACTCCCTGCCCGGGTTATTGGTAATGGTAAAATGGATCGTTTGATTATTCTGTAGTTTGGACAGGTCTTTCTCGTAAACAAACAGATCAAGATGCAACTGGCTGTTATCAACTATTTCTGCTACTGCTGTGGTCACATCTATATAACTCCCCATCTTTACCGTTACATTACTTACCACGCCGCTGATGGGACTGGTTACTGCCAGCACGGAGATCAATTGACCATTTGAAAGTCTCGCCGGATCAATGCCCATTAACTGTATCTGTTGCGCGAGGGTTGACCGCGTGGTCCGTAACGTTCTCAATTCCGTTTCCGCTGCCTGCAGGTTTTTTAATGCCCCGGCATTGCCTTCATTCAATTCTTTTTGTCGTTTTACTTCCAGTTCCGCCAGTGTGATCTTCGCGCTTACTCCCAGGTATTGACTTTGCGTTTGTATGAATTCAGGATTTGCGATAGTAGCAATGGTTTGTCCTTTTCTTACCAGGTTGCCCGGCTGTACCAGCAAAGACCGGATAACACCGCTGTAAATAGAATTTACACTCGCTTTATTTTGGTTTGGCACCTGTAACACTCCGTTTGTTTTAAGAGATGCGGTCAGTTGTTTTTCTTCAATCATCCCTAACTCGATACCGATGCTCTTCATCTGCTCCGCCGTTAACACGGAAAGGTTGGGATTATCATCTTCATGGTCTGCTTCTTCCGTCTTCCCTTCTTCTGCTTTACCGGCCTCCTGTCCGCTCTTGCTTCCGCAGGAAACCAGGCTGGCGAAACATGCGGCAATTGCCAGTATAATTAAAAATCTTTTCATCGGTTTATTTTTATTGATTGATGTAATAATAGTATTGAATGACTGACTGGTTATAGATGTTCAGGTTTTCCAGGTAGTTCTTCTGGATCTCTATTGCCTGGGTTAAGAACTGCGATAACTCCGCGAAGCTTATTTCCCCTGCCCGGTAAGCCAGCGAAGACGCTTTGATTATTTCAGCCGCCTGTTTCAGTCCGCTTGCCTCATAAAAACCCAGTATGCTGTTATTCTTTATCACTTCCTGCCGCATTTGCAGCTGTTGCGTATTCAATACCTGTTTATCATATTCATATTGTTTTTGCTGTAATGACCTGTCTGCCTGGGCTAGTTTTATTTTATTGCGATAAGCGCCTGTGCCAAATAACGGGAATGTTGCGGCTACAGAAAACCCGGTAAACGGATCTTTTGCCCCCCACAATCGCTGGCTGAAAAAACGGCCGGCGAATTCCGGCTTATTTTCATTGCGTGTGACTTCAATCCCCGCATTAGCGATAGCGATATTTTGTTCCTGTAGTTGCAGTACCGGGTGAAGGCTATCATTTGCTACACCAGGCAAGGGTAGTTTTTCCAACTGCACCGTTACGGGTAAGACCGCTTCATTAGTATTCTGCAGTTGCATCAATAACTGTTGCTGTATCTGTATTTCGCTCCTGATCTGCACTAGGAATGCCTGCAGTTCGCTCATCCTGACATTGGCCGCTATACTATCCAGTCCCGGGCTGTCACCCGTTTTTACTTTTAGTCTTGCCGCTTCATTCAGCGATTTATAAATACTGTCCAATCGCTGATACAAAACCTGTTTATCCTGCAAATACCAGAGTTGGTAATAAACTGATCGCACATCTCTTTTTATACCCGCTTCAATGAGCATGTTTGTGCCCTGGTAATATTTCAACTGTTCATTATACAGTTCCTTTTGTGCCCTGTACAAACCAGGCCAGGCTATACTTTGCGATACGCCTATTTTCAAAATACCCCTGCCATCACTCGGGCGCAGGTCTTCGTTCTCCGCGAAAACGCCTGTCTTTGGCAAAGCTGTTGCCGTCTTTACCTGGGCTTTGCCTTTAGTGATCTGCTGGTTATTTATGTCGTACTGCAAATTGGTTTTTGTCAGGTCAATCGCTTCAGCAATGCTTATTCGTTTTGCGGGCGCTTCCTGCGCTTTTACGTTGCCGGAGAATAGCAGCAGCGAAATACCTGCAAGGATGGTGATCACAGGTTTCATTGTCGTTTTTCTTTTTGATGAAAAAATAATATAGAGCAGCGGCAGTACAACAAGGGTCAGGAAAGTCGCGGTTAACAATCCCCCGATCACCACAGTAGCCAATGGCTTTTGCACTTCCGCGCCTGAGCCTGTTGATAAGGCCATGGGAATAAATCCCAGCGCAGCCACTGAAGCCGTCATTAACACAGGTCGCAGGCGGATCTTTGTTCCTTCCAACACTCTTTGCAGCGTATCTTTTATTCCTTCTTTTTCTAACTGGTTAAAGGTGCTCACCAGCACAATTCCATTTAACACCGCTACGCCAAATAAAGCGATGAAGCCAATACCCGCAGAAATACTAAATGGCATTCCCCGTATCAGTAATGCAAACACACCGCCGATCGCGCTCATGGGAATTGCAGTAAAAATAATCGCCGCTTCTTTAAACGAACGGAATGTGAGATAAAGCATAAAGAAGATCAGCAAGAGGGCAAGCGGTACCACAATCATTAACCGCGCAGATGCTTTTTCAAGATTTTCAAAAGTGCCGCCATAGGTATAATAATAACCAGCAGGAAGTTTGACCTGCTCATTTAATTTTTGTTGCGCTTCTTTAACCACACTGGATACATCACGCCCGCTTACATTAAAGCTTACATAAATTCTTCTTTTACCTGATTCACGACTGATTTGTGCAGGACCCGTTTTAAACGAAACAGTGGCCACCTGCGACAGAGGCACCTGGTTACCGTTTTTTAGCGGCACAAACAAATCGCTTACATTGGCGAGATTGGTGCGGTGCGCGCTATCCAGGCGCAAGACCATGTCGAACTTTCTTTCATTCTCAAACACCACACCTGCTTTTTCTCCCGCGAACGCGGTGCTGATGACATGGTTGATATCCTCGATATTCAGCCCATAGCCGGCTAGCCTGGCCCTGTCGTATTCAATCGTGATCTGCGGTAGTCCATCTACCCGTTCTACCTGTGGTTGGGTGATGCCCTCTACCGGGCTGATCACTTTCGCTACTTTATCTGCATAAGCCACTAATGTATCAAGATTTTCTCCGAATATTTTGATGGCCACATCCTGCCGTATCCCTGTCATCAGTTCATTGAACCGCATCTGGATAGGTTGGCTTGGTTCGGCGATCACACCTGGTATTGTAGAAAGCTTGTCACGCATGAGATCGGCCAGCTTAAAAAAATCACCGGTTGTTTTCCATTCTTTTTTGGGTTTCATGATCACCATCAGGTCTGAAGCTTCAGGCGGCATCGGATCGGTGGCTATATCGGCAGCGCCTGTTTTCCCCACTACCATTTTTACTTCCGGAAATGTCAGCAACATTCGCTCAGCCATCATCACTGTTTCCGTTGTTTGCGATAAAGAAGAACCCTGTGGCAATACAAATTCAATCGCATAGTCACCTTCTTCCAGTGTTGGTATAAATTCTCCGCCCATGTTCTTGAACAGGATCACAGACACTATCATCAAAACAACCGCTATACCTACTACCGCGTATTTTATTCTAATAGCTCCTTTTAAAACAGGAGTATATACCCGTTGAAAAAAATCCATCATTTTATCCGAAAAAGTTCTTTTGTATTTATTGTTCTTACTAAGGAACAAAGCACTCATCATAGGTATATACGTGAGGGATAATAATAATGCCCCTAGTATGGCAAAAGCGACCGTTTCCGCCATTGGGCGAAACATTTTTCCCTCCACGCCCTGTAAGGAGAGGATCGGTAAATACACAATAAGAATAATGATCTGACCGAATGCCGCGGAGCTCATCATTTTCTTAGCGCTTCCTTCCACCGCTTCATCCATTTGTTGCTGTGATAATTTACCGGTACCCGTTTTCGCTTTTAGAAAATGTAAAGTGGCTTCTACAATGATCACGGCTCCATCTACTATCAGCCCAAAGTCTATTGCACCAAGACTCATCAGGTTGGCGCTTACTCCAAATAAATTCATCAGGGCCAGCGCGAATAGTAAGGACAGCGGTATCGCGGATGCCACGATCAATCCTGCCCGGAGATTTCCCAAAAACAAAACAAGAATTAATATAACGATCAGGGCTCCTTCGATAAGATTTGTTTTCACCGTGTTGATGGCCCTGTTTATTAAATCAGTACGGTCCAGGAATGCTTCTACCACTACGTCATCAGGCAAGGATTTCTCAATTGTTTTCATCCGCTCTTTTACAAGCTTAACAACAGAAGCGCTATTGGCTCCTTTCATCATCAAGACAATACCGCCAACCACTTCCTTCTCGCCATTATAGGTCAATGCGCCATACCTCGGCGGTGATCCGAATTGCACCGTGGCCACATCTCTCACCAGTACAGGGATACCGTTTTGTTGTTTAATAACGATGCTTTCAATATCAGCGAATGTTTTAACCAATCCCACACCCCTGATAAAATAGGCATTGGGTTTCCTGTCGATATATGCTCCCCCAGTATTCTCATTATTCTTCTCAAGCGCGCTGAAAATTTCCGGGATAGTAATGTTCATGGCATTTAGCCTGTCGGGATTGACAGCCACTTCATATTGTTTGGCAATACCACCAAACCCGGTTATTTCGGCCACACCCGGAATACCTGTCAGTTGTCTTCCAACAATCCAATCCTGCATGGTACGCAGGTCCATGGCGGAATATTTTTGTTCGCTTCCTTTTTTGGGATGTATTACGTACTGGTATATCTCGCCAAGACCTGTGGTCACGGGGGCCAGTTCAGGTTTGCCCATACCATCGGGTATCTGCTCTTCCGCCTCTCTCAACTTTTCGGTAATAAGCTGCCTGGCAAAATAGATATTAATATCTTCTTCAAATACTACGGTCAGTACACTTAGTCCAAACCTGGAAAAAGAACGCATTTCTACAATACCCTGGATATTGGATAAAGCCCGTTCAACCGGATAGGTAATAAACTGCTCCACTTCCTGTGCCGCCAATGTAGGAGCACGGGTGATCACCTGCACCTGGTTATTGGTAACATCGGGTTAGGCAACAACGGGAATTTTGGTAGCACTCCACAAACCCCAGATAATAAGCGCCAGTGTCATCACCCCGATAATGATCTTGTTCCTGACA
Source organism: uncultured Terrimonas sp. (assembly GCA_964528095.1). Lineage (GTDB taxonomy): Bacteria > Bacteroidota > Bacteroidia > Chitinophagales > Chitinophagaceae > CAZGSG01. The sequence continues at coordinate 1,062 of CAZGSG010000040.1, read as the reverse complement.
CTGAAATGAATGATTTTATTAAGCATGGTCTTTTGCTATTTAGCTATTGCCTGCGGCGAGCCAATCGTTTAGTATGATGACTAAAAGATCAACACCACGCAGTGTGATAACATTTATTTTAATGATGCATAATGGCAATAAAGGTTTAGCCTGCCTTTTAATTACTCTTTTGTAATGAAGGTTAACCAATAGAGAATAAACGCATACCCAGGAAGGTTATGCTGTCAATTCAATCAAAGAGCGCTTACGCGCTTTTGGGAGGCTGCCAGATGGAATAATGCGGACCAGCATTAACCGGCTCATCGATCAGGGGATATTTACCCGTAGGAGTAATACTCGCTGCCGTAGCTGTTTTAAATGGAGTATGAGAAAATGCTAAAGAAGTACAGCAGGAACAGGTGCAAAAAGGTGTACAATTTTCCTTCGCGTGATTATGTTCCTGGTGATCCGCAGGGGCCGAGATCTTTACCACGGATTTTACCTTGCATTCCTCGGTATCACTGCAGGGGATGCAGGAGAGGTAAAGCAGGAAAATGCTCAACGTGGTAAATAAGAATTTCATTGTTGCAAATGTAACAAGATATGTTGCATTTTTATAGTCCTGTACAGCAAATTATAGCACTGTTGTTGCAGTTCAGGCATATAATCATCTTTACCTCCCTGTATCACCTGATGGCCAGAGACTGCCAGGCCTTTATATGAAAATAAAGAGAGAAGCCAGGCTTCCCTCTTTATTCATTATTATAACCTGATCTTAATGCCACCATTGATGACGAACCCATCTACAGGCGCATATATATCCCTGAAAACAGGATTACTGGCACTACCCGTATAAATCGCACCAAATCTTGTTTGCCTGGTATCGAAAATATTTTCAAAGTTGATGAATAATGAAAACTTCTCCCAGAGCTTTTCGGCCATTAGGCCGCTTATCCAGTAGGATCTTCCCATTGTGCCATCTGTTAATTTCTGTGGACTAAAATAATAGGCTTCCAGGCCAATTTTCAATTTATCTTCTATTTCATACATCAGCACATTGTTCAACCGGTGTCTCGCGGTTAG
>CAZGSG010000039.1:0-27513 GCA_964528095.1 uncultured Terrimonas sp. | reverse complement strand
AATAGCCAGTGGTATGTGCTTTATGTGCAAACGCCAAAAGAAAGCGGGGATAAGATACCTTTGGCTGCACAAAGACACCTGATCAATAATTTTAAGAACGCGACAGAACTGGGAGCTGAGGTCATTCAGAAAAAAGAAGAGAACGTTGCCAGGGCCATTATAGAAACAATAGAAGAAAAACAGGTAACAACCATATGTATTGGAAAACCGCATTTTAAATTATGGCAGATCATTTTGAAAACAAGTGTTTTCAACCAGCTGCTAAAAACCCTTTCTAAAAACGACGTAGATATCGTTATTTTATCATAATGCCAGGTAGTGTAAAAAATAAGATCCGGTCAGGCACCATTTTCCTGTTTTTACTATTTGTAATTGCAGGTGGGTTTAGTATTTATTACCTAGTAAAGTTAAGAGTGCAATCCAAAGACATATTAAAAGCCAACTATGAATCACTGGAGTATTCGCAGAAAATGCAGAAGGCGCTCGATAGTATCCAGAACAGGAAAACCGCTTACATTGATTCATTTGAAAATGAACTCAAACGACAGGAGTCGAATATTACCGAATTAGGAGAATCAGCTGCGACAAAAGCCCTGCGGAGCGCCTTTGATAAGATCAGGGATGGGGATAGTACAGCTATAGAGCAAGTGCGGTACGAATTACATAGCGTATTGTCCCTGAATATGAAAGCTATTCAGGTCAAAAGTGAAAAGTCAGAGTCTTCAGCGGAAGAAGCGATGACCTTCCTGATCATGATCGTTTCGGTGATCTTTATCATCGGGCTTACGTTTGTTATCAATTTTCCTTCCATTATTACCAATCCTATTCAGAAACTCACACAAGCCATTAAAGAAATAAGCGGTAAACATTACAGTCATCGAATTCATATCGAATCAAAAGACGAATTCGGTGATCTTGCCAATGCGTTTAATGAAATGGCGGAAAGGCTTGAGTATTTCGAAAGCAGCAACCTCAATAAAGTGATGTTTGAGAAATCAAGGGCCGAGGCTGTAATTAACAGTTTAAAGGATGCGAGCATAGGCATTGATAAAAATGATATAGTTCTTTTTGCCAATGACCAGGCTCTGCAATTACTAGGCATTCAGTCTAAGGATATAGTCGGGGTGTATGCCAGCGAGATCAGCAGGAGTAATGATCTTTTCAGGTTTTTACTGCAGGAAAAAGGAACTGTTCCATTCAAGATCGTGGTAGACAACAGGGAGAATTATTTTACCAAGGAAGTAATGGAAATATCGCAGAACGAGGTTAGCAGCAAGGTGATCGTCTTAAAAAATATTACTTCGTTCAAAGAAATGGATGTGGCCAAAACCAATTTTATCGCAACCATATCGCATGAGTTGAAAACACCCTTAGCCGCATCAGACCTAAGCCTGAAACTGCTGGAAGACAAAAGAGTGGGCGGGCTTTCAACCGAGCAAAAAGAATTGATCCAGAATCTCAGGCAGGATAATCAGCGAATGTTACGAATACTCAGTGAATTACTCAATATGGCTCAGGTAGAAGCAGGCAAGATACAGATGAATGTGAGCAATGTCAGTCCGTACAGTATTGCCGATAATGCAATCAGTTCTATACTAACAAATGCCAAAGAAAAAAACATCAGTATTGAAAAAAACTACCAGCAGCAATTACCCGATATAAAAGCGGATGCCGATAAAACCGGCTGGGTGCTGAACAATTTCCTTGTCAATGCTATAAAATACTCACCCAATAATAGCGCTATAACCGTTAGCATAGCTCAGACCGCGAATGATATCCAGTTCACGGTGATAGATAAAGGCCCGGGTATCGAAGCAGAATATCTTTCCAAAGTATTCGAACGGTTCTTTAAAGTGCCTGGCTCAATCTCGAAAGGCACAGGCCTGGGTCTTGCTATTTCCAAAGAGTTTATTGAGGCAGAAGGTGGTGAAATATGGGTGAAAAGCGAAATAGGCAGGGGGAGCGAGTTTGGATTTACATTAAAGATGGGCTGATAATAAATACTGTTATAGCTATTATGCCTGTAGTTCAATAAATACGGATGTTCCTTTGCCTGCTTCGGACCGCACATCCATTTTTCCTTTCAAAAGATCCACGCGGTTTTGAATAGTTGCCCATCCTATTCCCCGTGCGGCCTCATCATCCTGGCGGGGCTTGTTATGTTCCAATATAGTAGTATCAAAACCTTTTCCATCATCTTCAACTGTTATAGAAATTGACCCCTGCGTTTTTGACACTTGTGTGATGATATTTTTTGCAACAGCGTGTTTTATGGCATTATTAAGCAACTCCTGCACAATCCTGTAAATAGCGATAGCGGTTGTCTGTTCTATAGCCGAGCCATTCAACCCGATAGACTGATAGTTTATATTGATGACGCCGATTTGATTGATATCATTGCAATAATCTTTTAATGCAGTATCCAGCCCAAATTTAACTAACGCCTCAGGCATCATGTTATGCGCTACACGCCGCATTTCTTTAATCGAACTGTCCAGCATGTCCATGCTGCGTTCAAAAGCCTGGGCATTATCAGGCGTCATTATTAAATTCCCTTTCATCGTTTGAAATGAATATTTAATGCCCGACAACATGCCTCCAAGTCCATCATGCAGGTCTTTTGCCAGGCGGGTTCTTTCTTTTTCTTCTCCTTTTAATACGGCTTCTGTGGCCATTAATTGTCTTTCTGTTTCCAGTTTACTTATTTGCTGTTTTTGTAATTTTTGTTTGTGATAGTAGGTCCTGTAGCTAAGCAACAGAATAATGAACAACCCGATTGCTCCGACAATCAGAATGTAGTTGAGAATGCTTTTTTGCCGGATGGTGACTTGCTGTAGTTTTAATTGAGCGTCTTTTTTTTCAGTTTGATAACGAATTTCCCTTTCCGAAAATTCTTTTGCCTTTTCACTTGTTAACAGGCTATCGTTTATCGCATTAAATTTTTTAAAATCAAGATAGGCTTCCTTATACCTGCCCTCTGCAAATTTTAATTCTTGCATTACTTCGTAATAGTTACGTTGCTCCGCCGGATCATCACTGGTAGTAAGGTAATAATCCCTGGCGGCCTCCATATACTTATCGGCTTCCTGGTACTGTTTTTCTTCCAGGGCAATCCTGGCCAGTTGCCAGTTTGCATTTGCGATACCACTTTGAACTTTCAGTGTGGTAGCAAGTCGCATGCTTTTCAGTCCGAAGAACCTGGATGAGTCTATTTTTTTTAAACTAAAATATTCCTGTGCTATGTTCTGATAAGCGCCCTGCAAAAAGGTTTTCGCACTCTCCCCGTTCTCCATCTGTGGTAAGAAGTTAAGCCGGATACGAAGTGCTTTTTCAGTTTCTCCATTTTCGAAATAATTGTCGGCTTTATTTTGCATATACCGGGCCAATGTACTTGCGGCAATGGGGCTGGTATATTTTTTTGTAATGGCAATGGCTTTATCAATATACTCATCTGCTTTAGAAAGATTTCTTAAGGTATTAAATACGACACTCAGGTTACTGTACAGATCGGATTTGCGTAAATCCAACTGCCGCTCTGTAACAGTTTTATCTTCAAGAATTTTGGGGTTTTCAAAAATCTCCGCTGCTCTTATATAAAAATGGATACAACTATCATATTCCCCTTTCCAGTATTTAATATTTCCCATATTAAAATTGGCACCGGCAATAAGGTATTGATTGCGGTTGCCCATTGCCGACTGAAGAGACAGCCTGTAGTATTCCAGCGCTTTATCTTTATTATCAAAATAACTATGCCACACACCTAACAATCTGTAACAATTTGTAATAGTGTTTGCTTCTTTAACGATTAGACTTTTTGCTAAAGCCTCGTTGAGGAGTTGGTTTGACAGTAAACTGTCTTTTTCTATTAAATCATATCCCTGTATTCTTAATCGGGATATATGGGCGGTATCCAAAGGCGTATTACGGATAGATTCAATATAGCTCAGAATGCTGTCTCTTTTATCGTATTGCCCTTTTGCAAAGAAAGAGATAGTGTGTAAAAGTGTAAATAAGAGAAGCGATTTAACATTCATGTTATAAAATTATTTTCCGCTTAATACTATCCTATCCCCCTTTTCCGTGATTTTCTGTACTTAAAAATATCCTGTTTTTAGGGGATGTTAATTTTTTTTTTACTGCTCATTTTTACATCATCATTCATCAATCAAAAAGAAAGTATGAAGAAAATCATCACTACCCTGTTTTTCTGTATTATCACGGCAACCCTGCTGGCACAGGCCGGCCGCATCCGCATTTCATTTGTTGGTTTTGATTGTTATCGGGAAACCTGGGATGACATTCTGCAAACCGATGGAAAAGGCGATGAAGTGTATTTTAATTTTGGCTTTAGCATCGCCGACAGGAGTGGCAATTCAAAAAACCGGTATGAAAAAAGAACGCCAGTATACGGAGACGCCACCGGCCAGTTTTCAAACAGGATCAGCGCCGGTTCTGCTGTTGATATGTTTGGTGGGGCCAGGGGCGGCATTAAAGGCGGCGACCAGTTTCGCTGCAATGATATTGTAGGCGAATACGATCTGGCTGATGGTGATATTGTAACGGTAATACCTACAGCCTGGGAACATGATCCGGTAGCCGATAACATGAATTCATTTCTTGGCACTATTGGCAATATGTACAATGCCATCAATCAAAAAGTAGCGCCGCTTATGATAGGGTTTAATATCGCTACAGGAAATCTTGGAGGCATATTGCATCATGGCGCTTCATTGGGAATTCCCAAAATACTGGCGGGTGGTGACCAGGGCGAACTTGGCAGACCAGGCACAAGACCTATCGGCATGGAAAAGCTGGGATACTTCTCACCTAAACTCCTCACACTCAACACACCTAATCTATCTGCTATTGCCAACAGTAATTTCGGGAACGGCAATGGTATTATTGCAGTAAACTATGACGAAAATGCCATCGGCAATAGTAGGGATCATGGCAATTATACCATCCTGTTGAAAATTGAGTTTTTTCCTAAAGCTGGGTCTGCTCCTGCTCCCGCTCCTGCTCCTGCCGCGGCTGGGCCTGTGAAGACAACTATAGTAAAAACGGCCACACCAGATCCTGCACCAGCTAATACTACACCCACCCTTACTACAAGAGCAAATACAAATTCCCCAAAGCTTGCTAATATGACCATCAAAAATGAAGTGGCTGGTATGAGTATGCCAGGCATTTGGGCGGGTACCTATGGTAATGGCACTGCTTCCGGTCCTAGCTATTATTCTTTCGAATTTAAAAGCGATGGGAAAATGTATCTTCTTAATCAAAGCAATACCGGCATTGCAACGGGAACATACAAGTTTGAGAACAATATACTTACAGGTACGTATACATATACGAATGGAGGTACCTTCTCTATTACTGCCAGTCTGGATGCATCAAATAGCTTACAGGGTACCTGGGGTAGCGGAACATCTGCTACAGGCGGAGGCAAATGGACAATGGTAAAAAAATAAAATCTTGGAATTGGGTCCATCGAAATAAAAAATCACCTCATTAATAAAAACTAAAATGAAACAGTTACTTTTTTTAACAATGACCTTCTTGTTTTTTAATACGAGCCGGGCCCAGGTATTTAAGAAATTAAAGGAAAAAGCTAAATCAGTCATAAATCAAACCACGGATAAACCTGTTGATAAAACTACGGAGAAAACCAGCGAAGCCCCTAGTGATCAAAACAATGAAAGCATAGTAAAGTCAGTTGTAACAAAATCAGGCGATCCATTGAAAGTGTATAGTAAGTTCGATTTTGTTCCGGGATCTACCATTTTGTATTATGATAACTTTGAGAAAGACAATATCGGCGAAACTCCCCTGGGTTGGCTTACCAGTTCATCGGCCGAGGTAGTTACGATTGATGGACAGGAAGGAAACTGGCTAAAGTTAAAGACCAAGGGATCCAGCCATTTGATCCGTAATAAAAAACAATCCTGGGGCAGGGATTTTACTGTTGAATTCGATATGCTTGTAGATGAGAAAGGTAAAAGCGGCGGTCATAGTTATTCAATCATACTTTTAAATTCAGGTAGCAAAACACCTGCCGATGAAACCCTTATTGACCTTATAAGCCCGGGCAAAACAAGTTTTGAAAGCTACTTTGAAAGTAAATACCCTGAAAGACGCACCGGTTTATATAAGAACAAGGATAAACTTTCTGATGGTCAGGAATTACTTCCTTATACAAGTGGTGTGCCTATTCATATTAGTATGTGTGTACAGGGAAAACGTTTTCGTATGTGGTGGAACGATAAAAAGCTGTACGACCTAAGCGCCATCGATGAAGCCTATTTACCAAACCAACTGGCATTTTCTTTTCATTATTATGCAGATATCGATTTTTATGTAAACAATTTTAGAATCGCAAAAGATATACCTGATACCCGAACCAAATTTGATCAGGGGAAACTGGTTAGTAATTTGTTGTTTTTCACCGGAACAGCCAATCTCAAACCGGAAAGCATGGGCGCCCTTTTAGATGTAAGCAAGGTGATTAAAGAAGCCAGTTCTACAGTAAAGATTATCGGCTACACTGACAGCGATGGCAATGATGCCGCCAACCTAAAACTATCTGAACAAAGGGCGGAAGCTGTAAAAGATATCCTTATTAAACAGTATGGCATAGATGAAAAAATGCTTACTACTGAAGGCAGGGGAGAAGACCGGCCAATAGCCGAGAATACTTCATCCGAAGGAAAGGCGCAAAACCGTAGAGTAGAGTTTATTTTTAAACCTGAAGCAGATAAATATGAAAAAGCGGGTAGTACCAGTAATGTGCCAGGTGATAATGCTTCAACCAAAGGATCCAATGCCGGTAATAAAAAAATAAGCCCGGCAGCTACAACTGTTACCGGCAACTCTGTATCAGCAGTAAACCTGCAAAGCAAGCCGCTGAATACTAATCTGCCTTATGCCTCTTTTTCCAAAAGTGGCGATGGGAAATATACATTTATCGCCAGCAAAGAAGAAGGGAATACGAAGGAAGACTTTATAAAGATTGAATTAAATGTAATTACTGAAACTTTAAAACCCGAAACCTATTATTTTGCTGAGATCAACAAAACAAAACCGGCTTACGGAAGCAAACAATATCCCGAGATTAAAGCGACAAAAGCAGTTTTGTATTATGGAAGCAGCAAAAAGCCGTATATCAATTTATTTTCTCCCATTATTGCAAATGGACATATGGCAAATTATTATAGCGAATCCCTGGAGAAAAAACTTCCTGCAGCCTCACCCAATTGCAAATTTGTAATAGAAAGCATAACAGACGGAAAAGCAAGCGGCTATTTTGTATTGGGTATTGTTACAGAAGGACTAAAGCCTATTACCAGGGGCGATGCTATGACGGAAACGTTTACTACTGGGTTTTCGGGCGAAATGAGGTGTAAGTTTAATAATGTCCCGGTTTATTAAGTCGGCACAGCCACAGGTTTGCCATTTAATTGAAGCTTTTCCTTTTAGAGATGGATTGTAAAAATAGAAATAGTGTAAAAAAATAATGGCAGGCTGTACTAGCCTTTAGATAATATAATAGTACTTCCTTTGTCTTTCTGACTAATGATCTCCAGGACTGCATTAATTTCCTTCGCTCTTTCCCGCATATTTTCAAGGCCATAATGATCCGCGTAAGTTTTGGTTGTATCAAAACCAGTCCCATTGTCCGCAAGTACAATACGAAATAGAGGAGAAGTGTTTGTTTCCAGCGACAGGTCGATCGTTGATGAACGCGAGTATTTAACTGCATTATTGACTGCCTCCTGGAAAATGCGGAATATATTTAATGCTTCAGCAGGGGATAAGATGAGCTTTACAGGCAGGTGTTCCTGTACATTTAGCCTTATATCCTGTCTATGTGATAATTGATCTATTGCATGTAGTTTTATCTTGTCTGCTACTTCTTCCATTTCTACGTTTTCTTTTTTCAATGCCCAGATCGTTCCCCGCAAATCGGTAATAGCATGTTTTACTGTATCATTTACCCTGGACAATCTTTTATCCTGGTCTTCCGGGGGATACTGGGCCGGTGTATCCATAATGAAATCTATATTACTGCTGATGTAATTTAGTTGGCTGCCCAGGTTATCATGCAATTCTGCCGCGATTCGCTGTCGCTCTTTTTCTTCGGCTGTTGCAACTGCAATAATGCTCATACGTTGTTCCTCCTGTTGAAGTATGGCCAGTTTCAGCTTTTGTTTTTTCCTGTATTGCCTGAAAAGAATAAAAGAAAAAAGACCTCCTAACAGTAAAAGAAGGAGTACGCCATAGACCAGGTAGTTCTTCCTTACCAGGTCGTATTTCTGCTGGATGATGATGTTCTCTTTTTTTTGTACTTCATACTTGGTTTCTATTTCACTGATAGCTTCTGCCGTGTTGACCTTATAAAAAGAGTCCTGCAAACTCATACGCTCTTTCAACACTTCACTGTATTTTTTATAATCTCCTGCACCGGAGTAGATCTCGCCCAACATACTATAGATAGCAACCCGGGAGATAAAATCCCCGGGATTTTTTTTCGCCAATGCGAGCGCGTCCTGGCATGTTTGTATTGCTTTTTCGGAATTATTACTGCCCTGGTAAAAAGAAGAAAGCGCTTCCATATCTATTATTTCATAGAATATGTCGCCAATCTTTTTACGAATGGCGAGAGCCTCTGTAAGAGCGGCTTCCGCGGGCACAAGTTTATTATATTCGGCCAGGGTATTGCCATACATACTGAGACTATTGGCCAGGTTGGTAAGATTATTGGACTTGCGTGAATAGGCGATTGCTTTTTGCAGGTTTATTTCGATCGAATCTTCATTTTCTTTGGTGTCGTTCAACACGGCAAGATGGTAATAGACAATCGCTGTATTTACATATACAAAACTACAGGCGGCTTTTAATGCGTCCCGCTGCATCAATGCCTGCGCCCGGTAATGCCAGTTGAGCGCCTCGCTGTATTTCTGCAATCGCATATTTACATTGCCAATGCCTGTATTCGCCCGGATCAACGCTATTGTGTCATGTTGTTTTTCTGCCAGTGTCAGCAAGGCAAAACTCTGTTTTAATATTTCGTCATAGCGCGAAGTGCGAAGCAGGATATTCACCCGTAAAAACCAGCATTTGACCAATGTAGTATTGTAGGCGGATATTTTTGACGCGTTGACGATAGCCGCATCAATAGCGGCAAGGGCAGTATCCAGTTTATTTTTCTGAAATAAATAAGCGGCCAGGTAATAGTCGCTCAATAAAATAGCTGTATTGTTTTTTTGATCGATGGCCCAGTTACGGGCAAGCAATGCATAGTTATACAGGGTGTCCGGGCTGAATGATTCCCATTCATCACAAAGAACAAAACTGGCCTGTAATTTTTCGGCCGGTGATGAAGCGGTATGAATATTCTTTTTCAGGCTGTCCAATCGGGAAAGTTGCGCTACCGAATCAAAAGAAACCAAACAACAGAGGATGAAAAGAAAGATTTTTCCCGGTTGGTAAATAAAGGCCATGTTATTAATTGTGGTGGTAGCTTAAATGTAACTAAAAATAGGCGTTTAAAATGTAGTAAGCCGGCATTGGGGGGATAGTATTTAAACAGGCTTGCTGGCACCTGTTTTCAACGGGGCATAATCAAAAAGGGCCGGCTTAGCCGACCCTGATTTATTTACCGGTAAAATATTTACCTGGAAAGTAGTACCCCTAAAAGAACGCCCGCGATTGCACCAACAGCTATACCGGATCCAAAAGATTTTATTTTTGCTGATCTTTCCCTTTCGGCCTGGCCGATCCTCCTGTTACGCTCGTAAGTATTGATGGAGCGATCATTTCTATAACTGTTAATACGCATATCATACTCCCTGTTTACCCTGTCCATCTGTTCACGGCGATCGCGTTCATTATAACCCCGGTCATTTCCCCGGTAACTATTGTCTTCATATTGATATGAACGTCCTGGCTGATCCCGTTGCTGAATACGACTATACTGGTCGTTATTACGGAACGATCGTTGGTCATTACGCTGCTGTGCAAAACCAACGGTAACGAAGGTAACAGCGATTAATAAGGCAAATATCTTTTTCATTTGTTTATTTTTTTAATTGTCTGATGAATTTTATTTAGTTCGGTCTGCTTGGATTACCAATGATGATTGTTTGTTTTTGCAAACCTGTCATCTCCTTTCCAGGATTTATCAAAACGGTATTCTACCTGTTTGATCTGGTCATTCCGTTGTTTTTCAAGTAACCGGATTTGTTTGTTCTTTTCATATGCTTTCATCCACCTGTTCATCTTCACGGCTGAGATTTTTTTATCAAACTCGCGGTTGATCTGTTGGATCTGGCGTTCTTTTTCTTTCCGGTTTGCAACAGAGGAGTTAACAGAGAATTTTCCGTTATCAACTGTTCCTGGGCGGGATTGATTAAAACCGATGTCTTTTGTTTCTTTCTTGAAATCATTGGACTGTTTTATTTTCCCGTTGTTTTGTGCAGATGCAAAACTGATACTACCTGCAACAAATAAAAGTGTAAAGATCTTTTTCATGGTTTTTATTTTTTAAAAGTGAATTGATGTATATAAGATGAGAAATGGATCCTTAAGTTTAAAAGCGGTATGAAGTGTATGTAGGAGAAAAAGCGGTGTTCGTCGCAGGATTTGACAATAGCCGATGAAAAACAGGATCAGCTAACAAAACCTTAACAGCTTTGGCGCAATTAGACCGCCTGAAGACTGATAGCCGGAGTTTATTTTTAACGATTTGAGTAAGCTGTATTCCGCCGGAAACCTAAAGCGGGGATATCATATACAAGAATAATGTAAAAACAAAGGAGGCCAATATCTGCAAAAACCGGTATGAATTTTTCAGCAGGCAAAGCGTACATAAACGGAAAGGCAGCAATAGGTAATAGACTCCCAGTCCAAAGCCGGACAGGCACTGGTACCATCTCATACAAGAAGATTTAACTAATATGGAAACTTAATTGAGGCTATTCCGTTAGCGGTTGCTGGTTCAACAGCTATTCAATTTTCCTGTTTATACCCATCTACCTGGTTCAGAAGTTCCAGGGATTTTAACAACGGGTCCCACTCTTTTCCGCTGAAAAGCAAACGAAACCATTTTTTGTTCCTGTTTTCATACCTGATATTAAAGAAAAGCCAGATCGCAAGCCAGGTGAAGGAGATCGTCACGATTGTTTGAACTATCAGGAATGGGCTCCCATTGGTAAAATGATATTCACCCAGATAAAAAGTAGTCCAGACGGGTAATTGAAGAAAAAGGATCCGTGTAACCCAAAGCGTAGAGGATTTTAATCGTGCCAGTTTCTCCTGTGTCTCCAATACCGGCTGGCTTATATCAACCTGGTAGATAAGGATTAGCTGGTATATATATAGGATAAGCGCAATGGCCGTGAGTAGAACCTGGATGGCCGCCGAAAATAATAGGAACAGGCTGATCTTATCAAAAGCGTACATAAATAAATTAGTAAGTATTACTGAACCAGATCCCACCCATAGTATGCCGGCGATAATGGTGAATATTTTTATGGGTTTCATAGATGCCACGAAATTATGCACCTTCATTTTCGTGATATCTTCTGTGTGCTGTTTGTTTAGCACGATGAGCTCTTCCAGTTTTTCAGTAGATGCTCTCCATAGTTCTTTTAGCCTGATCTCTTCCATCTTTTTAAAGATTATATTTTGAAAAACGTTGTTTTAACCTGTCTTTGATACGGACTACTCTAGTACCAACATTACTTACCGATATACCCAGGATCTCTGCAATCTCTGCGTGAGTTTTATCTTCCAGGTATAATATCATCAGTGCCTTATCTATTTCTTTCAATTCGCTGATAAATTTTTCCAGGAGGTTTAATTGTCGTTCATCTTCTGCTCTGTCAATTTCCGGTATTTGAGCAATTTGTTCATTGATCGCAACACTATTAGCCCCCCTTGTCGATTTTTTCCGGTAATAGGAAATAGCAACATTCAACGATATGCGATACAGCCAGGTAGAGATCCTGAACTTGTCATTGTATCGATGCAATGACTGCCAGACCTGTATCATTATTTCCTGTATAAGATCCTGCCGGTCTTCCTCATCCGGACAATATGTTTTAGCGACTTTATACAGGATGCCCTTGTTTTGGCTGATTATTTCCTGAAACAATATTTTCTTTTTCTCTCCCTGCATCACCCTGATTTTTTAAGATCCCTGCATCCTGCCTTCGGCCAATCACTGGCAGTTAGTAGCAATTTGGGTGAATTATTCTTAGAGAATGCGGGCATTTTCATAATTCCTTATTTCGATAAACTATTGTCTAATTATTCGCAATGGGCTTCAAAAAATCACAGCTAAAAGCGGTTTTTTATACATAATATAGCTAAACGCCTCATCTACAGCCCGAAAGACAACCGAAGATAGAAAAGTATACGAAGCTGAACATGGGGGAAACAGGCTGATATATCTCCGGGAGCCCAGGGTTTTATTAATAGTTGTAAATTTTTTTACCTTATTTGTCCAATCCCGGAATGCTGGTTGTTATTCATCTTTAACCATAAAATTTTAAAAATGCAGGAACGAATTAACATTTATAACAAAGGACAAAATGCGCTGAAATATCTTTTTGGTATCGGTGGCTATTTAAAAAAATCGACTCTTGAAGTTGGTTTGCTTCACCTGGTATTTTTCAGGGTCTCTCAGATCAATGGCTGTGCGTATTGCCTTGATATGCATTACAAGGATGCGCGGGCTATTGGAGAAACCGAGCAACGTTTATATGGATTGAGTGCCTGGCATGAGGCTCCCTATTATTCCGAACGGGAAAGAGCGGCTTTTGCCTGGGCAGAAACTGTCACCCGGTGTGCTGTACCAGATGAGGTATATACCGAAACAAAAAATCAGTTTACCGAAGAGGAACTAATTGATCTTACTATAGCAGTTACTACTATCAATACCTGGAACCGTATAAATCTTGCATTTCCGAATGCCATTGGCACCTATACAGTAGGACAGTTTGGATAGAGAATTCAAAAATAAAAATTAAAAAACAACCTCCGTATCACTTAGTTAATTCTGGTTTTGGGTATTTAATTTTAGATTCGGAATGACACTACAAGTTGGAGCAATAAATACCTTTAAAACAGCCTTAGCTATTTCTAAAAAAATCAATAAATAAAAACGAAATAACATGAATGAATTTCTGATAGCGATCCACCGGGATCTGAAAAGTAAAAACGCCAGTCCTTCACCGGAGCAGATGCAGGCATCTATAAAACCGTTCCAGGATTGGATAGCAGGTATTGCTGCACAAAATAAACTCGTGAGTCCGCCCAAACGTTGGGACCTGGATGGACGTGTAGTCAAAAACAATAATACCGTTATCAATGGTCCGTATGCAGAAATTAAAGAATCGCTGGGTGGTCTGTTTGTGATCCGCGCCAATGATTATGATGAAGCAGTAGAGATCGCCAAAGGCTGCCCCGTTTTGCAATGGGGAGCGGTGGTAGAAGTACGAATGGCTGTACCAACTGTATAATAACAATAATGAAAAATGCCTTTGTACTTTTGCAAAGGCATTTTTTAATTTATCAATGGACAACCAGCAGCTTTTACCGCACTTATTTCGGAATGAATACCAGAAGATCGTATCGGTGCTCTGCCGTTTGTTTGGTATTGACCATATTGAAACAGCAGAAGACATAGTAAGTGAAACTTTTCTTGCCGCCACTGAACTTTGGAGTGTACAGGGCCTGCCCGATAATCCAACTGCATGGCTGTATACGGTAGCCAAAAATAAAACGAGGAACTATCTCAAACATCACTCGATCTTTCAGCAAAAAGTTGCCGTAAACCTGCAATATTCAGCAGCAAAAACAGAAGAAATCGAGATCGACCTTTCTCATAAAAATATTACTGATAGCCAGCTGGCAATGATCTTTACGGTTTGTGATCCTGTTATTGCCAGAGACGCACAGATTGCGCTTGCCTTAAATCTACTCTGCGGGTTTGGTACACAGGAGATCGCAGATGCTTTTCTGACCAACAAAGAAGTAGTGTATAAAAAACTGCAACGGGCCAAACAAAAGCTAAAAGAAGCACAGATAAAAATCCAGCAACCAGCCCTTAATGAGATCAATGACCGCCTTGAAACAGTGCTCACTGCCCTGTATCTTTTATTTTCCGAAGGGTACTATTCCACCTCGCAAAATACCACGCTTCGCAAAGACTTATGTATGGAAGCGATGCGGCTAACACAGTTACTGGTCAACAATGAGGCAACCAATCAGCCTGTCGTCAATGCCCTTTTAGCATTGATGTGTTTTCATTCTTCCCGGTTTGAGGCCCGTATCAACGAAAGCGGAGAAGCTGTTTTGTACGAGGACCAGGATGAAACACGATGGAATCGGGAACTAATGGAGCAGGGTTTGTATTATCTCAACCGATCTGCTGGTGGTAATCGATTTACCAAATTTCATTTAGAAGCCGGCATTGCTTACTGGCATACCGTAAAAGAAAATAGCCAGCAGAAATGGGAGAGTATCCTGGAGCTATACAATGAACTTATCATACTCGAATACTCCCCGATCGTCGCCTTAAACAGGACTTTTGCATTGTCAAAAGTAAAAGGGAAAGCGATGGCCATCATCGAAGCTGAAAAACTACAATTGTTTAATCATCTCTTTTATTACTCCCTGCTCGGCCATTTGTATACGGAGGTGGACAATATAAAAGCATTACAGCATTTTGAAAAAGCGCTGCAGCTTGCAGGTTCAGCCACTGATAAAACGACTATCGCGAAACATATTCTCCGTCTCAAAACCCTGGTATAGTCTATTCCCTCAATGATCTTCAATTAATCATAGTCTTCAATGACTGCTCCATAGTCGACCCTAATCGAAGTATGTCTTATCGTGGGCCTGCGGAGGATGTCTCATCGTGGGCCTGCGGAGGATGTCCCATCGTGGACCTTGCGGAGGATGTCCCATCGTGGGTCTGGCGGATAAACAATCTTCAATTAATCATCCTATCCAAAAGCCGACCCCGATGGATAGTTATGTCCAACAACCAATAGTTAAAATTAGAAACTACTTATCCATCGGGGTCGGCTATCGGATAGTACTATAAAAGAAAACCGCCTATTCGCCAGACCCACGATGGGACATCCTCCGAAACCCGCAGGTTTAATTTAACAAGAGCTAAAATAATAATATAACAAATTTTATAGCGCGTGATGAGTAGCGTGGAGCAGTAAAGCTATCAATCATTTATAAGGTGGTGAAGATTAAAAAAATGAACACGGGGCAATATTTTTTAAAAAAATATTTTGACAAATAGAAAATTTGCTTATTTTTAATCTGCTAAAACGAATTAGCAACCCTTTTTATCTTAAAAACTTGCCATGTTTTTATCATTAGCCATGAAAGGACTACTGCACAGGATGCAAACCTTTCCACCACCAGCCTTCTACCCGGATCATCTCCTGATTACCTAGGACATATCCGTTGCATGGCCTTTTCCCAATGAAATTCAGCTCACCATTTTATTTTCTTTAAAATCTACCAGTATGGGAAAGATTAGCTTGCTTATGTTGAAGGTATTGGCATTTATTGCCTGCATGGTTGCCACCACAGACAGCTTTGCACAAAAGACGGTGACTGTTATAGGTACCGTCAAAGATGATAGCGGTAATCCGCTGCAGGGCGTAACAGTGAAAGAAAGGAGCACCGTTAAGAAAGTGCTTACCTCTGACGCTGGCCTTTATTCTATTTCCGTTTATGATACATCACAACTTGTATTTACCTATGTGGGGATGCAAACGGTGATTGAAAAATTAAACGGCCGAACGATGATTGATGTTGGAATGACCACCCTCGCCAGCAATCTGAATGATGTAGTTGTTATAGGCTATAATTCCATTCGCAGGAAAGACCTGACCGCTGCCGTATCAACTATTTCGAAAGACGCGTTGTCAAACCGGACACTTGTATCGCTTGCAGACGCCATGCGGGGGAAAGCCGCCGGTGTACAGATCACGCAGAACGATGGAACGCCCGGCTCTGAATTTACTTTTCGTATTCGCGGCGCAAGTTCTATCAGCGCGGGAAGTACGCCCCTGTTTGTTATAGATGGGGTGCTCCAGGAAGAAGCCAACAATATCAACCCTGGTGATATTGAAAATATTGAAATACTGAAAGACGCTTCCGGTACAGCGATGTATGGTGCGCGCGGAGCGAATGGCGTTATCATCATTACTACCAAAACCGGTAAGGCTGGTAAGACAAGTGTAGAGTTATATTCCAATTTTGCCGTACAAACACCAGGCCGCCTGTTCCCGGTAATGAATTCAACCGAATATGCACGCGGGAGATTTCTCGCTTCAAGTTATGTTTTTTCACCTGCCAGCACTACTAATCCCAATTTGCCTGCCACTACGCAGACAGGATATACTTATTTCCGGGATAGTCCATTGGGTACACCCGGTGGTTTCTGGGGTGTGATCACCGGAGCCACTTACAATGACTGGCAAAAATATGGCAGCCCCGATTCCACCAATACCGATTGGCAAAATGCAATGTTCAAGGATAATGCTATCCAGGAATATCGTGTAAGCATGACCGGCGGTTCAAAGGATACTAAGTTTTCTTTGTTAGGCGGCTATCTTGACCAGGGAGGATTAGTAGTATTCAGTGGTTTCAAACGTTATACGGGAAGGTTCAACCTGCAGCAGAAACTGAACCCGAATATTAATATGACAATGAACCTTTCGGGCGGACAATCCCAGACCACTGGTTTTATCAGTGGTTCGCTCAATGGAGGTATTAGCTCTAATGCCATCGTTACGGCGATGCTTAACAAGCCTCCCACCGAACCGCTTACGCAAACGGATGTGGAGGATAACAATGGTGTGGATGATTATGTAACAACGAATCCTTACTCGCTTGCAAAATATGTTACCAATAAACGTAACAGCACCGACTGGCTGGCACGTCTTGCGTTTGATGCTACTATTAGTAAGAGTTTCTCTTACCGTGTTACCGGTACTTATTCTACTGTCAATCAGAATACGGACGCGTATTATCCAAAATATACCGTATCCGGTTCCAGGTTTAATGGGCGTGCTTACTTATCGAGAGCTACCATTACTAAATTCATGAATGAACACCTGCTTTATTACAAAGGTGTTTTTGGAAAAGACCACCGTGTGAATGCCGTTGCCGGAGCAACATTTGAGAAAAATAAAGTAAGCCTGGTTACTGCGGAAAACCAAAACTATGATATCGAAGTGCTGGGTGTGTACGGCTTGCAAAACGGTACCGTGCCTATCATCCCCAATTATAATATCACGCAATGGACGATGTCTTCATTCCTCAGCCGTGCAGAATACAGTTATAAAGGAAGGTACCTGCTTACCGCTACTTTCCGCGCCGATGGTTCTTCCCGTTTCAGTCGTGATAATAAATGGGGTTATTTTCCGTCGGCAGCTTTCGCATGGAGAATATCGGATGAGAACTTCATGAAAGATATCAAAGCGATATCGAGCCTGAAACTGCGTACCTCTATCGGGCAAAGTGGTAATACAGCAATTCCTTCTTACCTGACTCTCTCTACTATCGGTACCTATTTCTCCCCGATAGATGGCAATACACCCAATTATGGTGTAGTGGTGGAACGTCCTGAAAACCTTTCTCTCAAATGGGAAACCACCACCCAGGCTAATATCGGTCTCGATCTGGGGTTGATGAACAACAATATCATGATTACCGCTGAATGGTACCAGAAAAGAACAAAGGATCTGCTGATCCAGAAGGTAACACCTGGATATAGCGGTTATCGCACTGCCTGGACAAATCTTGGTTCTATACAAAACAGCGGACTTGAACTGAATATAGGCGCCGTTATTTTCAACAAGTCAAAATTTGGCTGGAATCTCGATGCGAATATTGGTTACAATCGTTCAAAAGCTATTGAGATCGGACCCGACCTTTCACTGGATCCCGGTGTTGTATCTGGTGTAGGTACCAGCGCTATCATTCGTAATGGACAGCCAATCGGCCAGTGGTATGGATACGTTACTGATGGCATCTATCAGAACTATGCGGAAATACAGGCTTCAGGATTTACAGCTATCAATGGACAGGCTATTTCAAGCATACGACCTGGTACAAGACGTTTCATTGATCAGAATGGCGATAAGATCATTGATGCGAATGACAGAGTGGTATTGGGCCAGGGGCAACCTGAATTCACCGGTGGTATTACCAATTTCTTACGTTATGGAGCCTTTACCCTGAATGCTGTTGTTATTTATAGCTATGGTAATAAAATATACAACGCCAATCGTGTAACACTTGAGCAGGGCAGAAACCCCACCAATATGGGCAAGGCTCTCGCCAATTCATGGCGCCCTTCTTTATATGATCTGACAACCGGCAATCTTGTTGAAGAAGGTAATCCTAATAACCGGTATCGGATGCCTGGCGGACCTGCTGAACTGCTCATGTTATCAGATTGGGTAGAGGATGGTTCCTTTATCCGCCTGAGTGATGTAACGATCGGGTATGATATTCCATTGAAAAAACTTAAAAGAACAGGCCTTAGTGGTATCTCCGTATTCGCCAGTGGAAAGAACCTGTGGATCTCTACTAAATATTCGGGGTACGATCCGGAAGTAAGTACGAGACAGGGGAATTTTGGCGACCTGATGCCTTCTCTGGATTATGCTTCCTATCCAAGGTCGCGTATGTATTCACTGGGTCTTAAACTTAAATTATAATCAACAAATCGTCTGTATGAAATATTATAACTATAAAAATTTACTGGCGGTTCTGGGATGCGTGCTTGTATGCTTTAGCTCCTGTAAGAAATATTTAGCTGAAAAACCGCAGACACAATACACCACTGATAACTTCTTCGTTGATAAGGTAACACTTGATGCAGGTATAGTGGGTATGTACTCTTCCGCCAAAGATCTCTTCGGTGTATATACCAATACGCCTTTATTCATGACAGAGCTCGGCACCGATGAAGGCATGTTCAAGGGAACTTCTGGTGTACGGTTCAATTTTGACCGCCATACTTTTTCCGCCAGCGAAGGCGCCATTTACGAATACTGGTTCCGCCATTTCCAGATAGCTGCCCGCGCCAATGTGGTTATGACAGCAGCTACTAAAGTATCCTCTATTACAGATGCCCAGCGTAACGTGATCATTGGCGAAGCGCGTTTTATCAGGGCCTTTGTTTATTTCAGACTGGTGCAGGCTTTTGGCGAGCTGCCCATCATCAAGGAACCGATCACCGGCGATTTTGATTATGGGTTACCCCGGCTTCCGATCAAAGATGTATATGATTTTATTCTTGAGGATCTTGTCTTTGCATCAGGCGCGGGTATTTTACCAACTGCTAAAACAAATAACGGGCATGCCAATCAATGGGCTGCTAAAACACTATTGGGAAAAGTATACCTGACCATGGCTTCCGCCAAAGAAGCAAATCGGGTTCCGGGTTATGCGGGCATTACGGCAAGCGTGACAGATCTGTATACCAACGCCTGGAATGTTCTAAAAGATGTAAAAGACAATAGCGGCGCGGATCTTTTGCCGGTATACGGCAATGTTTTCAAGATTGAAAATAAAAATGTAAATGCTGAATCAATCTTTGAATTACAATTCAGTTCCGTAGTGCCTTATGGTACGCAATGGACAAAAGAATACGGTATGATCGCCAGTGGAACGATCAATGGTAATCCGGCATACTATACCAACTCACTGGTTGGTCAGTGCAACCTGGTGTATGTACCGAAATTTTATAAATATTATAAAGCCGCTTTATCAGCACCCGATTATGATAAAAGAAGGACATGGAATCTTACAGATTCGCTGGTAAACGTCACCAATAACGCGCCAGCCAGTCTTACGTATATCTGGGGTACTACGAGCAATCCCGACAGTTATAATACAACTGTACTGGGGCGATGTGGTGTAACCAAATACCGCTGGGGCAATACCTGGCGCGAAACGTCCGCTTACCTTTATTCCAACTGCCCCAACAATGTCATCGTTCTTCGTTTCGCCGATGTATTGCTGATGTTCGCGGAAGCGGATTACAAAAAGAACGGAACTATTTCTGCCGAAGGCCTGACAGCGATTAACCGTGTACGGCAACGTGCACGCGGACTTACCACCGCGGGTTTACCGGTTGATCCTGCAACCACACCGACATTTAAAAATTATACGGCTGCTGATATTACGATTGATGAGATACTGATGGAGCGGGCACGTGAACTTTGTTTTGAATTTCAGCGCTGGTTTGACCTGGCACGTACGGGAAAATTCGAGTTCTTTCTTGAGAAAACAAGATCAGCTTCCTTTACAACTATCGTAAATACAAGCACCAGCTTCAATCCCGCTAAACATTACCTGTTCCCGATACCTCAGTCAGAATTAGATCTGTCTACAAATAAGGAGCAGTTTAAACAAAACCCCAATTATTAAATAAAACGTATGAAAAAATTTGAATCAGCCAGGCATTGGGTAAAAAATATTGTTGCACTCGCGTTGCTTACAAGCCTGTTCGCTTTCTCCGGTAAACCGGGTATACCTGCCCCACAGGTGAAACAGTATGATGTGGTAGTTTATGGAGGCACTGCATCAGGGATCATAGCGGCCATTGCGGCTGCACGGGAAGGAATGAAAGTTGTTGTACTTGAACCTAAACTGCATATTGGTGGTATGGTCACAGGTGGTTTATCTGCTACAGATATTGGTCGTCGGTCAGTGATCGGTGGTTATGTAAAAGAATATTACAAACGTCTTGGCAAGTATTATAACTATAAATCCATTACGAAAGATTCGATCGGCTGGTTTCCCGAGCCACATGTGGCAGAACAGATCATGAACGAAATGGTAAAAGAGGCCGGCGTTACCGTTGTATTCAAACAAAGACTGAAAGAAAAGAATGGTGTAAAGAAAAAGAACGGCGCTATCACCAGCATTATAATGGAAAACGGTGAGGAATACAGCGGCAACGTATTTATTGACGCGAGTTACGAGGGAGACCTGATGGCTTTTTCAGGTGTATCCTATATCGTAGGCCGTGAAGCGCAGAGCAAATACAATGAGTATTCTGCCGGTATCCGGGAAGATTATGGTTCCAGGAGCGCTTATATCGACGGTAAACTGATGTTTGGATTGTTGCCAAAACGCCCGGGTGCTATTGGCGATGGTGATAAAAAAACACAGGCGTATAATTTCCGTTTATCATTGACCAATGATAAAAACAACATGGTGCCTTATCCAAAACCGGCGAAGTATGATGCGTGGCGTTATGAAGAATTGCTTCGTACCACACTGGAAGCGATTGATAAGCTCGGCGCGGCAGAAGCCGCCGGTAAAATGTTCCCCGGTGAAGGAAAGGTGCCCAATAAAAAACTGGACCTGAATACCGCGGATTATATAGGCGGCAACTGGGATTACCCTGATGGTTCATATAAAAAAAGAGTAGCGATATGGGAAGATCATATCAACTATGTACAGGGATTTATTTATTTCCTGGCCAATGATACCCGCCTGCCACAGGCTTACCGGGATGTGATCAACCAGTGGGGATTGTCAAAAGATGAGTTTACCGATAACAATAACTGGCCTTACGAATTATACGTGCGTGAAGCCAGGAGAATGCTGGGCGAATATGTGATGATACAGAAAGATGTTATCTCTGAATTGCAAAAACCTGATCCTATCGGACTTGGCTCTTATGGTCTCGATGTGCATCGTGTACAGGGTTTTGCTGACGAAAAAGGAATTGTAAAATTCGAAGGCGGCCTGCAACGTACAGAAGATGAACGCATGAAACATATCCCGTACCAGGTGCCTTACCGTTCCATTATTCCGCAGCGCAAACAGGTATCTAACCTGCTGGTGACAGTTTGTATGTCGGTGAGCCATGTGGTTTATTCATCTATTCGTATGGAACCACAATACATGATACTCGGGCAGGCGGCCGGTACAGCCGCGGCTATTTCGGTAAAAGAGAAGAAAGCGGTTCAGGATATTTCCTATCCTGCATTACGCGCGAGACTGGAAGCGAATGGAGCATACCTGGAGTCGGCACTTAAAACAGTTGCGGACCTGAAACTTATAAAAGAACCGGATAACGATCAACCAGCGAAGAAATAACCATATGTACAGATCGATAGTATACATCCTTTTATTTTCATTGCTGACTTTTCCGGGCAAAGCTCAGAATGAGCAGCCAACGAATGCCAACTGGTGGCCATTACAAAAAGCGCCGCGATCTATCGTCACCTGTTCGATCAGCAAACCATCCGACCTGGCGGAAATGAACCTGGCACAATCCATTTCAGGACTTGCGGCCCAGGCGCTCAATGAAAACAGGGGAGAAGAAGGGGTATGGATCTATTATTCGAACGACAATTATGTTGATTATTACGCATCGCTGGTTAAAAGAATACAGGTAAAAAATACCGGCACCTATACTGTTTGGGAACTGGTGAAACGATACAGTAAAAAAGGTATAATAGATGGATATGTATTGTATGATTGTAAGAGTAATAATAATACGATAAACCTGGCCACTATTTATGCCGGTGTCAAAAAATCGGTATTGATCGATATAGAGCAGGAGAAAAAAGCTATTGCACTTGGATTGGTAAAACAGGAAGATGTGCGCGGCCGCTCACTTGATAAGGAATTGTTTGATGAATTGCGCGGGCAATTAAATCCAGCATTGCTGGTATTGGCAAACCCGCAGGCGTCCAATAACCGCGATTACGCCATTGCACACAAAAGCATGGTGTATTATGGAGTTGACAGTTTGCTTGAAAATATCCTTTCATGGGTACAGCCGCTTTCACCTGTTATTGGATGGAATAAAGGAGATGAGTTCAAACATATCGAGCCCTGCACCCGTTGGGGACTGATCAATACAGTCAGTGATTTTTGTATGAACCTGCCCCTGCTTTCTATTCGTACAAAGGATCCATTGCCAAAAATCAGGGCCCTTGATCCCGCGACAATTAATTTTAGTAAACAAAGCAATTACCAGTCGTTTGTAATGAGTGATGGTGACAATATGCAATGGACCAGTAACCAGTTTATCAATAGCAAGGATTATTGGGCCAATGCGGCTAATAGTAAATTGTCAATGGGTTTTACATCCTGTCTTTTAAATCTATCGATGGCAAGCCGTGACGTGTATAAAAAACTACTTGCCACTCAGCAGCCAGGTGTGTCATTGGTGGAATATGGTGGTGGATATTATTATCCCGATCTTTTTGCCATCGCGAGACCCAACCGTGAAGAGCTGGTGAGAAAGTTTGCCGCTATTATCAATGTAAAAATGAAAGAAACAGGGACCAGTGTTTTTGGGGTCATCTGTAAAAACCTGGCCAGCGAAAGGGCAAAAGAAATGTACCGGGTCTTTGCAGAGGAGATCGAAGATCTGTCAGGCATTATTGCCGTGCAGTACTCGCCCTACAACGGCGGTAACGGAAAGATTTATTGGGTAAAAAACAAAAAAGGCATTTCCATACCAGTTATC
Organism: uncultured Terrimonas sp.; assembly: GCA_964528095.1. Classification (GTDB taxonomy): domain Bacteria; phylum Bacteroidota; class Bacteroidia; order Chitinophagales; family Chitinophagaceae; genus CAZGSG01. The sequence continues at coordinate 3,965 of CAZGSG010000039.1, read as the reverse complement.
ACGGCCCGGTACCAGTTATGGGCCAACCAGCACCGTAAAAATTCAGGAAGCCCGGCTGATATAGCTGGTTATATAAACACGGATACCACAGCTGGAACAGGCGAATGGGGCTGGACAATTGTACATGCCTGGTCAAGATTTGACAAAGACGCGTCCGGGTCATTTGACGATATAAAAAAGGGAGAGAAGAAAGGCGAGCGTGGCGTTACGCCGGTAAAATGGACAAGTGAATTATTGAGCGACCGGACCACGGTCGTATCGATAGAGGAATTGATATGGAGAATACGAATGAAAAATAACAGGCAGGAGACCGAATCTGTTATAAATAAAAATAAATAGCAGATTGTTTGCCGGGGTAAAACCAGTAGGTTATTTTCGAAAGAGTAACGATCGCTCACAAACAGGGAATATGATATCATTAAAAGAACTGGCCTCCATTGTAGGCGTATCACCAACCACCGTGTCATTTGTATTAAATGGCAAGGAAAAGGAGATGCGGATCAGCGAAGAGCTGGCGAGTAAGATCATGCGGGTTGCCAAGGAGATGTCATACCGGCCCAACAATATTGCAGTGGCCTTGCGTACCGGCCAAACCAAGATCATCGGCCTGATCGTAGAAGATATTGCTAATAGCTTTTTTTCCACTCTTGCAAAAACGATCGAAGATGAACTGGCCGCATTTAATTACAAAGTAGTGTATTGCAGTACAGAGAACCAGGAGAAAAAAGGAATTGAGCTGATCGATATGCTGATGCGTCAACAGGTAGATGGTTACCTCATAACCCCGAATGCAGGAATGGGAAGCGGGATCTCCGATCTGCTGAAAAGAGGGTTACCTGTAGTTCAAATTGACCGTTGTTTAGATAAACTCGACTGCCCTTATGTAATGGTCGATAACTATAGCGGTGTAGTGCAGGGTGTAAAACACCTTATTGCCAAAGGAAGAAAGAATATTGCTTTTGTAACAGTTGATCTGAATCTTGCGCAGATGAATGAACGCGAAAGAGGATTTACTGATACATTAAAGGAACATAAACTCTGGAAGAAAAAAAAGCAGGTGCTCAAGCTGGACTATGTGATCACAAGAGAGGAATCTGTTGTGCAAATAAGAGATTTCCTGAAAGAAACAAAACCGGATGCAATTGTTTTCGCAACAAACTATGTAGGTATATCCGGCCTGCAGGCGATCAAAGAACTCAAACTCAATGTGCCGGAAGAACTCGCGGTGATCTGTTTTGATGATAACGAATTATTTAATCTTTGCACACCTACCATTACCGCTATCCAGCAACCTATCCAGGCAATTGCGCGATCGGCAGTGAAGATCCTGATGGGTGAACTGGGTGTAGTAAAAAAATCTTCAAAAAAACAAATACGCATCCCGACAAAAATGATCTACCGGGAATCGGTATAGACAATTTAAAAGGTCGGACATCAACATAAAAGCATTTAGCTAAAACGAATTAGCATATATCTCTAAAACGTCAATGATATGAACAGGAAAAACTTTATCACGCGTTCGGCGCTTCTTGCCTTCGGCGTTACTGCTGCCGATCAGTTACTGGCCAGCATTACTACATCATCAGTTGCTAAGCCTGCAGCGGGCGCGGCAACCATCATTAATGCAGGCATAGGCGGTAATACCACTACCAACCTGCTGAAACGTATAGATACTGATTGCCTGGCGCATAAACCGGAACTGGTTGTCATGATGATCGGCACCAATGATATGGTAGATGGCAAACATGTGGCCCCTGATAAATTCAGTACGAATCTTGAATCACTTGCCGATATGATATTAAAAAGCGGAAGTAAGTTACTGATGCTGTCTATTCTCCCTTTTTATGAGCCTTACCTGCTGACCCGCCACCCCGCGGATTTTTTTCAACCTAACGGCGCTACTGCCAACCGGCTGGTATATAATAATATTATTCAAAAGACTGCGGAGAAAAAGAAAGCTTCTTTTTTTGATATTGGCTCCGTATTCGAAAAGATCGGCAAAGTAGGACTGGAACCCGATAGCCTCATTCGCAATGAAGCCAATGTTGGTAAAACAGACGGGGTACATCCTACGCAGAATGGGTATCGTTTTTTAGGAATGGCCGTCAGCCAGTTCATCCAATACAATCACCTGCCAACAGGGCGTATCGTTTGTTTTGGAGACAGCATCACAAAAGGCGATGGTTCCATTGATAAAGAAAGTTATCCTGCTTACATGGCCAAACTGCTTTCCTGAATTTAATTATGCATCCTGTTAACTGTTATTGCTGAATAATTATGACTACTAAAAAACCGCTGCGTTCGCTCTTATTCTCACTGCCTGTTGTTGTAGCTGCCCTGGGCTATTTTGTAGATATCTATGATCTTTTATTGTTCAGCATCGTTCGGGTACCGAGTCTTAAAGCAATAGGTATACCTGCAGAACAATTACTGGATAAAGGGGTCTTGCTTATCAATACACAAATGGCGGGCATGTTGCTGGGAGGTATTTTCTGGGGCATACTTGGTGACAAGAAAGGCCGGCTTTCTGTCCTTTTCGGTTCCATCATTTTGTATTCATTGGCCAATATCGCTAATGGCTTTGTTACAAATATTGACCAGTATGTTATTCTCCGTTTTATAGCCGGTGTAGGACTGGCAGGCGAACTAGGCGCAGGTATCACCCTGGTAGCAGAGATATTACCTAAAGAAATCCGTGGCTACGGAACGGCCATTGTTGCATCGGTTGGCGTACTGGGTGCTGTGCTTGCTTATTTTGTGGCAGACCTCTACGATTGGCGCATCGCGTATTTTATCGGCGGTGGTCTTGGTATTGCTTTACTTGTATTGCGCTTCAATGTTTTTGAATCAGGTGTTTTCAGCGCGATAAAAAAGACAAACGCGGTACGCGGCAATTTCTTTATGTTGTTTACCTCCCGCAAGCGGTTTGTTAAATACCTGCGTTGTATCATGATCGGTTTACCAATCTGGTTTGTGATCGGCATCCTGATCACTTTTTCCCCGGAATTCGGTAAAGCACTTGGTATCACCGAACCCATCAGCGCTGGAAAAGCCGTGATGTTTAGTTATATCGGGCTTTCATTAGGTGATATGAGCAGCGGGCTTTTAAGTCAATGGCTTAAAAGCAGGCGGAAAGTAGTGTTTATATTTATCCTGCTTACCTGTATTGCCACTGCGGCTTATCTTTTGCAACCTTCCGATAACACAGCTGTATTTTATGGATTGTGTTTGTTTCTCGGCTTTGCCATCGGATACTGGGCGCTTTTTGTTACCATCGCTGCCGAACATTTTGGTACCAACCTCCGGGCTACCGTAGCTACTACTGTTCCTAATTTCGTAAGAGGCAGTGTTAATCTTTTTACACCGCTGTTTTTATGGGGTGCCCGCGAGCAGGGAGTGATCTCCTCAGCGGGAATGGTAGCCACACTCGCCGTTGTTGTTGCCTTGCTGGCAGTCTGGCGTATGGAAGAAACATTTTCAAAAGATCTCGATTATACTGAGTGATCAATACTATCAACACAAACGGTTTTAAATATGAAAAAAAATATTCTGCTGCTATTCATTTTCCTTTGCCCTGCATTTGCGTTTGCACAAAAAACATACGATGTATGTGTATACGGTGGCACTTCAGGTGGTGTGATGGCCGCGTATACTGCAAAAAAGATGGGTAAGTCGGTATTGTTGCTGGAACCTGGAACACATGTGGGTGGTCTTTCATCAGGCGGCCTTGGCTATACTGATATTGGTAACAAATATGCCGTCACCGGTCTTGGCCTTGACTTCTACCGCCGCCTGGGCAAATATTACGGACAGTTTGAAGCATGGATCTTTGAACCGCATGTAGCGGAAAACACGTTTAAACAATACCTCGATGCTGCAAAAGTTGAAGTATGGTATAAACACAGGATCCTCTCTGCAAAAAAAGAAGGGAATGTGATCAAAGAAATTACCCTGGAAAATACGGG
>CAZGSG010000038.1:0-27757 GCA_964528095.1 uncultured Terrimonas sp. | reverse complement strand
CATCAAACCATATCGACATGATATCACCGTAACCGGTCAGTAATTCGGTCAGTTGATTTTTCATGAACTGCAGGTAAGAAGCATAATTAGTTTTTCCTGTTCTTCCGGTTCCCTGGCCGGTGCGACCTGTCTCCCGCGGATAATCTTCACGGTACCAGTCAAGCGTGGAATAATAAAGCCCCAACTTTATTCCCTGCTTTTTACATTCCTCTGCCAGCATCTTCAATACATCTTTTCCGTAAGGTGTATTGGTGATCTTCCAGTCAGATTGTTTGGTGTCCCAGTTAGAGAACCCGTCATGGTGCCTGGTAATAAAAACAATGTACTTCATCCCGGCATTTTTTGCTGTGGATACCCATTTTGTCGCATCAAAATCAACGGGATTAAAAGCACGCAATAATCTTGAGTAATCCTCTTTCTTTATATTCCTGTTGTTCATTACCCACTCGCCATTACCCAACACGCTGGATAAACCCCAGTGTATGAACATGCCATATTTATCATCCTGAAACTGATGTCTCGCTTCTATGTTAGAAGCCGCAGGGGTGTATTGCTGTGCGGTAGCGGAAAACAAACTACCTGCTGCAATAATGCAGGTTAACCCAATCTTTGCGATCATCGATGTGTTTCTCAGCATTCTTTTTATTTTATGTTTCTTGTATCAGATGGCTAATATGAAGCATTTTATTAGTGAAACAATAAAGACGGCAGGATGACTTGTTTTGTTTCGCCTTCTTTGCCCATCCTGAGCTCCAGTGTATTTCCACCACCGCTATCATAATAAAGCAGTTTTATTTTATGAAATCCTTTTTTAAGCGCCGCTTTCCCGGTTTTTTCTACTGCCCCATGATCACCATCGTTATTTACGGTTTCCATTTCATCAATAAATAATTTACTACCATCATCGGATACTAGTGAGAAATAATAGATCCCGTCTTTCTGAATTTTTACATACCCTTCAAATGCAAGACAGAATTTATCTTTTCGTTGTTTTAATTTTTCAGAAATGATCGTTGTCACTCCCGTTTTAACGGGCTGTGAAGTCTCAATAGACGAAAGATCTATTTCGCCTGAGGGCTCGAAATACCTGTAGGCGATACCGGACTGTGGATTCGCGGGCTTAACAGCATTCATGTATTCGTAACGTACAACCTGTTGCGACACTTCGCCGCTGGGCAAGCTATTTTCCGAAAAAGCTTTTGCGCGAATAGTTGCTGTTTTTTGTATCGCAAAAGGAGCTTTATATAAGTTTGCCGAAACAGTTGGTGCTGTACCATCCGTAGTATAGTAGATAGAACCGGCTCCCGTAGAAGATAAGCTCACCGTTGGGATCAATGAATTGTCTTTGTAAACAATATTCATTTGCGGCTTCCCGATAAATTTTCCATAGTTGCTGATCTTTACCGAATAAGCATAGGGCGCTTTTATTTTACCAGGGTCATATGCCGGCATTGTGATTGTAATATTATCACCGTCCTGCTTCCATGCAAGCGACTGACCTGTTGACAGAAAACTGATGGTCACATCAGCAGGCAATTGCATATCCTTTAATACAAGTTTTCCATTTGCGGGGTACCGGGGAGAGATGGCATACAACGCGTTGGTATTGGCATTATATGTATAAAAAACTTCTTTTACAGCATACCCCGGGTCGGGGTCGACAGTTAGTTTTAGTAAAAGATCGCCACTGCTGCTTGTGGGTTTATAATCTGTTCGTCCCTCGCTCCATTGGGAAGGTCTTTTCCAGCGAACGGTGTTGTAAATAGCCTCGCCGTTTATATTCATCCATTCACCTATCTGCAACAAACGCTCCTGCATGATGGGTGGGATCTTACCATGTTCATCAGGACCTATATCCAATAAGAAATTGCCTCCGCGGCTAACCTTATCTACTAATTGTAATACCAGTGATTGGGTTGAATTATAATCCCATGCGTCTTCTTCCCGGTTATAACCATAACTATGACCCATACCCCGGCTTTCTTCCCAATAATGATCCTCAAAATCCAGGTCGGGTTGGTATTCGGGTGTATAGATATTACCATGTTTAAAGCGTATACCTGATCCCCAGCGGTCGTATGTTACGATCCGGTCCTTTACAGGACTTTCATTATACATCCAGGTAATGAATTCTTTACTTTTCCATGTTTCAGCCGTTGCATCCCAGTCACCATCTGTCCAGAATACGTCTGGCTGATAGGTATTGATAAGTTCTTTCATCTGCGGCCAGGTATGCTCGGCTGCAAACTTTGCAGGATCGGCCTTCCATAATGGATTGAACCATTCGTAGAGGGAATAATACATGCCGGCATGAACAGATGTTTTCTTAACCGCTTTAAAAAGATCGCCCAGTACATCCCGTTTCGGTCCTATATCCACTGCATTCCATTTAAAGCCCCAATCCCTATCGCTTTCTTTGCTTGGCCATAAAGTAAATCCATCATGGTGTTTGGAAGTGAGTACGATATATTTTGCCCCTGACTTTTCAAAAAGTTGCGCCCATTCATCAGGGTTATACAATTCAGCTTTAAAATCACTGGCAAGATCATAGTAAGACCGGTTACCAAACTTTGACCGATGATACCGGTAGGTTGAAGAGCTGGTATCCTGCAACGCGTTTTGATACCATTCGGAATACGTTCCTTTTTTACCATACCCCGGTACTGCATATACACCCCAGTGTATAAAAATGCCAAATTTTGCATCGCGAAACCATTGGGGAACAGGCCTTGTGTCCAGCGAAGACCATTCGGGTTGATAGGTTTGGGCCTGAGAAATAACAGCTGAGAATAAAATGAAAGCCAGTAGTAGTTTTTTCATATGTGCATTTACTTTTTGATCCCGGCATATCTTCAGGTTGTCATCAATAATAAACTCAACAATTCCATTTCATAATGGCTGATCTTGAGTTTATTTACCTGATAATAAACAACCAGCCTTTTCCTTTTTCAACCGGGATTTCATCGCTCACAGCAAATGTTTGCGCTGGTTGAAAATTACGAATATCCAACGCTGTAATTACTGCTTTTGACCGGTCAATACCTAGTTTATTCCAGTCAATTTCTAATTTAATTTTAACATCCGTGGCTGCCCAGCTTGCTATGGCAATCATGGCTGTTCCCTTTTTCTTATAAACAGTAGCCAATACAGTACTATCCGTGGTTTTTACCGGGCAGTTCTCACTCCAGTAGCCAATCATCTGGGAACCCGCCATTCCAAACAGGTCCCATGCTTTCCATAGCGGCGCGGGGTTAGCATTATCACTCCAGGGGAGGCGATTTGTCATTCCGTATATCATACCCCGCCAGGGATTACCACCATCCTGCAGCATTTCGCCCATTAGCCCAAAGGGGATGCCGCTTACTTCTGTCAGGAAAAAATCAGGAGTATTTTTTTCGTAATCGAAATATTCTCCAAACCATAAGCGATTGAGGTAGGGAAAATGCTCCATGTATAAATTAGCACTGTTATTGAACCCATCACTCTTATTATACTGGTTGGCTGAATGCAGATCGATGATGCCCGGGTGATTGTCTTGTGTGAGTACCCGTTTGATCCTTTTCATGGTTACCCGGTCAAAAGCCACATCGTCAAGATAAATACCATCGATACCCACATTCTTCACAAGCCAGTTCATTCCTTCTACATAATAATTGTGCCAGCGACTCATGCCACTGTTTACGATGGCAGCATCCCTGATACCGGGTACAAACCAGGCTGCGATATAATCATTTCCCAGGTGCTCCTGGAGCCAGCTAAACCCGCCACCCTTACCAGGTGAATAGATTTCGTGACCCAGGCTGCGTAAAGGAAACGTTTCATATGCACGATTGGATAATTCCCTGATGGTATTATAGATCTTTACCTTAAGTCCTTTACGATGCGCCTCATCAATATAAGCTTTCATCTTTTTATATTCAATGAAAGGATAATTGATCCAGGGATTGATAGCGGTAGCATGGTGTATGTTCACTACTGTAGCGCCGGAAGCCCTGATCGTATCGATGGGTTTATAGCCATGAAAAAATCTTGTCTGCCATTGAAAATCGGTATTGATCGGGTGAAATGGAGTAATCAGCAGGTTGAAATTATAGTACAACACATCTCCTTTTTTCATGGAGTGACCACCGGTATAGGCATTCATCAATACAGATTTTCCTTTTTGGAACACAGTGATACCGCCTTTGTTTGCATTACCCCAGGAAGAAGGAAGTCTTAATGGTTTTTGCAGGTAAAAATTCGTATTGAGCGGGCGACTGTATTGTTCATCCCTGAGAGAAAATTGTATTCCTGCATTTACATTGCCGATCCAGGCGCCATCCTGGTTCTTATTGGCTACATCCCATTTCCATAATACAGAATCGGGGCGATTACCTCCTTTTATCCCCAGTCCCATCATATACTTGGCTACCGAAGGTTCAAAAGGCATATGGAAGTTGATATCTGAAAACGCAATATCCTCCAGTGCAGTAAATTTTACTTCGTAAGACAGGTAACCATCAAACTCCAGCGAAGCTGCTACATTCATTTGTAACGAAGCAGAACTGCTCATGGCTTCCCAATTAACAGTACCCGCTTCTTTTTTTGTAAACCTCAGACCGTCCTTTTTCCATTTCAGGGGCTGCTTGCCTTGCTCATCATAAAAATGAAAATGCAGAGGTTCAATAAATAATTCATGTGGGATAGTACCTATCGTAGTCATTTCCGGTGTAAAAAATGTTTGAATATGCGCAGGGAATCCATCCTGGCCGATAAAGACTTTTCTACCTAATAATGACACAACAGTATCCTCAATCTTCAGGGGCGTATAGGGTGCAATAACGACATTGTCCTGTGCAAGCACCGAGTTGAGCCATTTCAAACGCGTTTGTTTCCAGGGCTCACTGATACCTCCTTCAGCCACGATCTTATTGGTGACTACAATGCTAAGCTGTACCGGCACAGCCTGATTATTTTTACTGGAGATAGTTGCGGTACCTGAATAAGTCCCGGGGACCGCGGCAGTTGGCACATCAATGCCACACCATAGCGATTGGATAGTGTTGGCGGAGATAAGAAGTTTTTGAGTAAGCGGTGTTCCTTTATAGTCAGTGCCGGTCGTATTGATACAGGAGATATTTTTCGCATTTATGATCCTGCCATTTGAAGAACGAAAATCGCTGAAAGAAACGGTCACTTCTTCCATCTGCTGAAGCGCTAAAATACCAAGTTGAAAAGCCAGCCATTCCCCTTTACTGGCCGTGTCTTTGAAAGGTTTGCCAGCTCCCTTTTCGATCCATCTCCGGGGAAGATGATCATTCATTTTTAGGGGATGCATACGATCTTCCGGAAATACCAGGCAGGCAGCCGATGCATTGCCACGGAGGATCGCTGCTGTTTCTTCCTTTGTAGCAATGATTTCCATTGGATAAAAACTATTGAAAGCATCTACTGACTGGTATTCAGTGGCTATTGCTTTTGCATAATTACTACCAGCAGTACTTTTGAGCCAGTCAGCCGAAGCGGTGTTTTCGGGTTTTAGATAAACTCCTTTTGGATAATTCGACCTTCCTTCATTTTTATAGGGCAGGTAATAACAATAGTAGGTGCCGGGGCCACTGGTCGGTTCAAAAAACAGTTCGCCTGATTCCTGGTCCATTTTTGCCGCATACATATTTGCAATCTTTCGACCGGCCTGGTTTGCAAGGATCACACGTTTCAGTTCCGGATGATCATCTCTTCTGCGCCAGGGTATGATAACATGCGCTATTGTTTTATTCTTTGCAAACTCTGTGGCTGATAAGGAGATGATGAACCGGTGATTGCCAAGTGAGTCCTGGTCCCAGGCATTTTTGGCAGCAGTATACTTCATTACCTGTGCTTGTGCAGAAAAAATGGTTATGGCTAATACGATAACTATACAGATTATACTCTTACTGTTTTTTGAAGATAACATGCTGACAAATTTCTGGTTGAAATAAAAAAGGCACGATTAAAGATCTTTGAATTACACAGGGGGCTAAGACATACAAATTAAACAATAATCTGCTTCCTGCTTTTCAAAACTTATATATTGAAAAAATGCATGATCTATGCCACGGAGTAAAACTGCGGGGGTGGGAAGAGTCAATGTCTTTGTTTTTTACACGAAAGCTCGGATTAACATTCACTTTATTTGCAAATTCTTTTTTATACGAAATTGTTTTATGCTGATGTTCAAGATTTGGAAACACGGAGTTGTTCGAAATGCGTTAAAGCGTTTCGGGCAATTCCGTGTCTCGTATTTCTAAACTTTATATCATTGGAAAGTATAAACGAAGAGTTCAATGCGGGTAAAAGAGGCTAATAATCTGTGACTTCGTGTAAAATCATACAAAAGAATCTCTCATAAATCTGCCCTCTGAGGCTGCCCTTAAAACTACCAGGCACTGTGCGTTCTGAAATCGCTGCAACCCATAACCACTATTTACCTAATTTTGCCGCACAAAAATTATACTAATGGAGTATCGTATAGAGAAAGACACCATGGGCGAAGTGAAAGTGCCCGCAACCGCTTTATATGGCGCGCAAACACAGCGCAGTATCGACAATTTCAGAATTGCCCAGGATATCAACAAAATGCCCAAAGAGATCATCCGTGCATTCGCTTACCTGAAAAAAGCAGCCGCTATCACCAATAATGAAGCGGGTGTATTACAAAAGAATAAATCCCTGCTTATCGGCAAGGTTTGTGATGAGATACTGGAAGGAAAACTGGATGATTCATTTCCCCTGGTTGTATGGCAAACGGGAAGCGGTACCCAAAGTAACATGAATGTAAATGAAGTGATCGCTTATCGAGGTCATGTATTAAAGGGTGGTAAGTTAACCGATAAAGAAAAGTTCCTGCATCCAAATGATGATGTCAATAAATCGCAATCATCCAACGACACGTTTCCAACAGCAATGCATATTGCCGCGTACAAAATATTAATCGAAACCACATTACCCGGAATCAAACTATTACGCGATACACTTGCTAAAAAGAGCAGGAAGTATATGAAAGTGGTAAAGATCGGGCGTACGCATTTTATGGATGCCACACCGCTAACGGTTGGCCAGGAGTTCAGCGGTTATGTATCCCAGCTGGACCATGGGATGAAAGCCATTCGTAATACGCTTGCTCACCTCAGCGAGCTGGCATTGGGTGGTACAGCAGTTGGTACCGGCATCAACACACCGCCAAATTATTCAAACAAAGTTGCTAAACAGATCGCAAAACTAACGGGGCTTCCTTTTATAACAGCCACGAATAAATTTGAAGCACTGGCAGCACATGACGCGATTGTGGAAGCACATGGTGCATTAAAAACAGTTGCTGTCAGCCTGATGAAGATCGCTAATGATATCCGTATGCTGGCTTCGGGTCCCCGCAGCGGCATCGGTGAGTTATTCATTCCTGACAATGAGCCGGGTTCATCCATCATGCCTGGCAAAGTAAATCCAACACAATGTGAGGCCCTGACCATGATAGCGGCACAGGTGATGGGCAATGATGTAACTATCGGCATCGGAGGTTCAATGGGACATTTTGAATTGAATGTTTTTAAACCGGTAATGATCTATAACTTCCTGCATAGTGCAAGGCTTATCGGCGATGGTTGTGTATCCTTCAATGATAAATGCGCGGTGGGGCTGGAACCAATCAGGGAAAATATCAATAAACATGTGTCTAATTCACTCATGCTGGTAACCTCCCTCAATACAAAGATTGGTTATTATAAAGCAGCGGAGATTGCGCAAAAAGCACATAAAGAAGGAACCACATTAAAGGAAATGGCCGTGAAGCTAGGCTATGTAACACCCAAAGAGTTTGATGAATGGGTAGTGCCGGCAAAGATGGTGGGCAAACTTAGCTGATATTCGTAGATCCCCTATAGTAAAAAGAGAAGATTTGACAGTTCTTCTCTTTTTTTATGCCGTCCCGCTTGTAAATAAGAATAGAATAACGCTATTTTACTTTTGGATCAATATCCACCCATTCAAAATCCATTTCTATGAAAAGACTTTCAAAATCAGCTCCCTACTTTTCGGCCTACCCGCTCAAGGTTATTTCCGAGAGTACAGCTAACGAACCTAATATGGAGCCATACTTAAAAGCTTTATTGGCAAGCAAGACAAAAACGGTAAGCCGTGTAAAGGTTTTCCCGATGGCCAATCCATACCCGGTAACAGAAAACAAATCGCCCATCACTCAACATCACAGCAAAAAACAAAACAATATCGAACCGGCAGGCAGAGAGTGGTTCGGTAACTACGAGTAAACGATATTATTTCTTTTTATAAAGGCTGTCTTAGGGCGGCCTTCTTCATTTGCCCTTATATCGTAAAATTACACGGGGTTCTACTAGTTTTACTGCTCTCGGAAAACTCGGTATAAACACTTATTCTACCTTAAAAGTTACTATTGTCTTGTCAGATGGATTCAACTACATTCGATCCATTAAATCCTTTGTGAAAACCAATCTTCCAGATCCGAACCATTCTTTACTCATTCGTCTTTTCCAGTCGAAAAGATGGATATTGGGTATATTGTTTCTTACCTGTGGTTTGTTTTCTTTTCAATCATTCGCACAGCCCGTTGTTACTACCGGTAAAAGTTATGTCAACATCACCAGGCCTACGGGGGGCACTTTTCTTCCGGGAGATATCATTGAAGTAAGAGCCACCATTGCGGTGAACGGGGGAAGTAATACTTCTACTAACAGGGTCAATAGCGTGCGGTATAATGATACGATCAACCTGGCTAAATTCAGTTACATACCAGGATCGTTAAAAATGCTTTCCAACGAAGGACGTGAACAATACGCCTATCTCGATCCTTCCGATACTGATTCTGCGAATGTGGATCCTGCAAGCGGCCGCGTTCGTTTCAACATAGGCAATAATGCTGGCGCCGCCGATGTAATTGCACAGGGCGAAACCATTACCAATGCGGGAAGACTCTGGGGCGGCTTAAGACCTTCTTTTTTCAGTAGTACCTGCATCCGTATGTATGCATACCGGGTACAGATCAGGAATACACCCAGCATTGTTGACCTGGATACAACTATAAAAATGAGTGCGGGAAATTTTCGTTACCGCATAGGAAGTAGCGGTACAGATACCCGGTCTGATTTTTCTCCTTACTATATTAAAATATCAACTGACTTTGGACTATGTGTTAATGCAATTGGCGGTAATGCGATAGTAGGCGAATCGGGTGGTACATTCGGATCCGGTGCAGCACAAAACAGGGGCACTACCAGTTTTGTACCGGCGCCCTATACAGCTGTGAACTTCGGAGCTAATAATCCCAATGACAATTTTTATGGATTAGCAAACCGTACAAGTGCTGATGGCACTACTAATCCTAATGTATACTATTCCTCGGGTCCAGGTAGTTCTTCCCGTGTCTTCACTGTCTGGGATATTATTGGTGATCATACCGGCGCTGTAGATCCTGTTAATGGAAACCCTCCCACAAGTACCGGTTATGCAGTTATAATTAACGCGAGTTATCAAACAAACCGTGCTTTTACACAAACCATTTCCGGCGTATGCGAAGAAACTTATTATGAGTTCTCCGCATGGTTTAGAAATATATGCAGGCGATGCGGCTGTGACTCTGCGGGAAACGGAGCTTCTATGAACGGTTATGTGCCGGGGCCGGGTAACGATTCTTCAGGTGTGCGGCCTAATCTTTCTTTCCAGGTAGACGGTGAAGATTATTATACATCCGGCAACATTCCATACACGGGTACCTGGGTAAAAAAAGGGTTTGTTTTCCGTACTAAACCCGGTCAGACCTCCTTTACAGTAACTATCCGTAATAACGCGCCGGGTGGCGGCGGTAACGACTGGGCTATTGATGATATTGCCGTTGCAACCTGTTTGCCGAACATGAAATATTCGCCATCCATCACTCCTAATGTATGCTTTGGAAATTCATTTACTATTCGAGATACAGTACGCTCTTATTTTAATAACTATACCAATTTTAAATGGCAGCGTAGCACCAATAGCGGAGCAAGCTGGGTAGATGTAACTGCGCCCTCTACCCCGGCAATCGCGCCATTCTGGAATGGCACTGCCTGGGAATATGTATCGTCCTATACGATACCACCGGCACAAACAACAATGGCCAATTCAGGAGATCTTTATCGATTGGTGGTAGCAACTTCTGTCACCAACCTTTCAAATGCGAGCTGCCGGTCAACGGATGTGAGTACCATCGTCACACTAACCGTATTGAATTGTGGTCCGGTGCTTGATACCCGCATTACTTCTTTCACCGGTAAAGTAACTGATGATAAAGCCACGTTACGATGGAATATCAGCAGCAATGAGCATTTTATATTTGAAGTAGAGAAAAGTACCGATGGTACAAATTTCACAAAAGCGGGAAGCGTAAACAGCAATCCTGGTTTGAGCAGTTATTCATTTACCGATCCAACAGAGCTGAACGGTAAAACATATTACCGGATCTGTATCCGCGACGCCTTTAATAAAGTGACCTATACCTCAGCTATTCAGCTTTCTTCAGCACCCATACCTGGTTTTATTTTCACCAGGGTGGTCAATCCTTTTACAGATCAATTGACCTTTACTATTTCCTCTGAGAAACATACCAAAGCAAATGCGTCATTACTTGATCAGTTTGGAAGAGTAATTAAAATGAAGAATGTTGAAATAGTAGCAGGATTCAACCAGCTTGTATTCGAAAACACAGATCATCTTACAGCGGGAATGTATATCCTGAAAGTAGAAACCCCGGAAACAAGCATACGGAAACAGGTAGTAAAAGGATCGAAATAAGAGAAGAAAGGATTAGTTGATTGAGACTGCAAAACTAATACCTGCACTACAGCAATACCCGGTTTATCAAAGCACCTGCATATTATCGCTCACTTTTGCATTCGTCTCAATCGTTGATGGCCTTCCTTCATTGTTGTGCTTTTTAAAAAATCTTTTTTGAAAGATCAGGAGAGTGATTACACCGGTGGAAATTGAAGCGTCGGCAATATTGAAAATAGGACTGAAGAATTCAAAATCATCACCACCTATAACCGGCATCCACATCGGGAAGCTGGATTTAATAACAGGGAAGTATAACATATCCACCACCCTGCCGTGTAAAAACCCCGCATAACCATGCGCCGGGAAAATTTTTGCTACATGTGAATAAGAACTTTCCTCGAATATCATTCCGTAGAACATACTATCGATCAGATTGCCCAAAGCTCCCGCATAGATCAATGCAGCGCATACGATAAATCCGCGGCTATACCCTTTGTTAACGATCTTTCCAAGGTACCATGTGCCAAAAATAACGGCAGCGAGACGGAAAAGCGTTAAAGCCATTTTACCCCAGCTACCTCCAAACTCCCAACCCCATGCCATGCCTTTATTTTCAATAAAATAGAGTTTGAACCAGTCAATACCCATTACATCTTTTACATGTCCGAAAGGGAAACTTGTTTTTATCCAGATCTTAAGGGCCTGGTCGGCAATAATGATCAGGGCAATGATGAGTACAACTTTTTTAAGCTTCAATGTCTTGACTTTAAAGAGCAAATATAGGCCAAAAGCCGAAAGGCCATTAGCAAAGAACTCATAAAACCAGGCTGGGGTTGCCGACCGGTATTGGTCGATCTTACCCTATAGTAACAAGCCAGGGCGAAGCCTATTCTTCAAAATAAACGCGTTTTACCCTTTGTGAGATGCCTGTCATGATCTCATATGGTATCGTACCAGCCCATGCCGCCACTTGTTGTACCTGTATTTCTTTGCCAAACACGATCACCTCATCGCCTTCCTGCAAACCCGGAATGTCCGTCACATCGATCATCGTCATATCCATGCAGATGGTACCGATCACGGGCGCTCTTTTTCCCTTCAGCCACATACTCCCGGCACCATTTCCCAAACGTCGTGAATACCCATCCGCATAGCCGATCCTCACAGTAGCAATCACCGAATCTCGCTGCATCACTCCCCGTCTGTTATAACCTACCGACTCGCCCGCTTTTAATTTTTTCAATTGCGCAATAGTGGTTTTTAATGTGGCTACCGGTTCTAATAAAGCCTGGTGTTCTGTGGCGGTATCTATCCCATACATACCAATGCCCAGTCTTACCATATCCATCTCCAGCTCGGGAAGTCTGAAAATCGCCCCGGTATTGGAAATATGCCGGATAAAAGGATAGGCCAGTTGTTGTTTCAATACATCAGCCCCTTTTTTATACAAACGGAACTGTTCCATTGTAAAATCATCCATCGCGGGGTCTTCGCTTGCCGCAAGATGAGAAAATACCGATTGCACTTTCAGTAAAGAGCTACCCGCAAGATGCGCAGCCAGTGCAGAGATGTCTTTTGCTGCAAACCCCAGCCGGTTCATTCCTGTTTCCAATTCTATGTGCACGGGATAATTTGTAAGCCCTTCACGTTCGAGGAATGATTCAAAAGAATGCAGGAGGTCAAAAGAATACAGATCGGGTTCCAGGTTATTATCTATAATAGATTCAAATGCGATGGATTCAGGATTTAATACCATTACCGGCAAAGTAATGCCCGCCTTTCTTAGTTCAATTCCTTCATCTGCATATGCCACACCCAGGTAATCTATTTTATGGTATTGAAGTATGCCGGCAATTTCTGCTCCCCCGCTTCCATAGGCAAATGCTTTTACCATCGCCATGATCCGGGTGCCTGGCTGTAATTGTTTTTTATAAACATTTACATTATGCACTATCGCATTCAGGTTGATCTCGAGTACCGTCTGGTGTACTTTCTGCTCAAGCAACTGGGCAATGCGTTCGAATCCAAACACCCTTGCTCCTTTTATTAGAATAACTTCTTCCCTGAATTGTGAAGAAAGGAACTGCTGGATATACTGTTCTGTATCGGGAAATAATTCAACCTGTAGTTGTTCTGCCGCGTTTGTCATTTGTTGACCCAGGGCCTGTGAGATACGTTCTCCGATACCGATAAGACGTGTCACCTCGTGCTTACGAAGGTTTTCCAGTATTGCCGTATATAACTGGTCATCTTTATCTGCATTCTGTAAGAAATCAGAAAGGATCACCGTCTTTTTTATATTTCCTCCCTGTTGGTCGAGAAAATTCAACGCTATCTCCAGTGAATTGAGATCGGCGCTATAGCTATCATTGATGACGGTACAATGATTGATCCCTTTTTTTAATTCCAGCCGCATGTTGACCGGTTGCAGCAAGGGCATGCGCTGGCAAATGACCCGGTCCTTTTTACCAAGATATACCATCACTGCGCAACAATGGATCGCGTTTTCGATCGATGCATCATCACTGAAAGGAATATGAAAGGTAAAACCGGATACGGTTGAACGAATACTTATGGCAGCGCCTCCTGGTTGTTTTTCAATTTTCTCTACTTTCATCCAGGTATTGTTTGTTTCACCTGACCATTCATATTTAATAAATGGAAAATGAACAGCCGCTCCCGCTATTGTTTCATCATCACCGCAATAGATCACCGGCAGATCTTCTGTATCAAACAATTTGAATTTCTCTTCTGCCTTTTCATTGATATCTGTAAACCCTTCGCTATGGGCTGTACCTATATTGGTAAACACCCCTATAGTCGGTCGTATTATTTTTTGCAGTTTTTCCATTTCACCCGGCCCCGATATGCCCGCCTCAAAGATCGCCAGGGTATGTGTTTCATTCATTTGCCACACACTTAATGGTACACCTATCTGTGAGTTATAGCTTTTAGGACTTCTGACAATACTATAATCCTCCTGCAGCAATTGGTATAACCATTCCTTTACGATCGTTTTCCCGTTGCTACCTGTGATGCCGATGACCGGTATATTAAACTGACTACGATGCCAGGCAGCAAGTGTCTGCAATGCATATAAAGTGTCAGATACAATAATAAAACCAGCCTCAGGATATGCTGCTGTTTCAGGAGATTCACTCACCACAAAATTCCGTACCCCTTTGCGATATAATTCCGGTATAAACTGCTTCCCATTTCTCCGCGGCCCTTTTAATGCGAAAAAAAGGGAAGTTGCGGCATGAACAATTTTCCTGCTATCAAGTAAAAGATGTTCTATTGTTGAAGAAGCAACAACTGAAGACGATCCGATGATCTTTGCTATTTGATCTGTAGAATAAATCAAGTTATGCGAATGTTATACTTGTTACGGTTTCGGGATCTTACATGGCCGGTTCCGGGTCCAAATGCAAGATTCAAAACCGGGATTTCTCAAGTGATACGGGGGCTATCTTTGAATTTTTACTTTTTAATTTTGCCTTAGTATACTCCTTCCTCCGCTTCCGAAATATCAGGAGGCGTTCCTTTTTTCTTCATGAATATGGAATAGAAAATAGAACCGGAGATGCAGATAAGGATCACGCCAAGTGAAATAAATACCTGTGCGGTTTTATCTATCCATTCATTGATCCAATGTTCGGCCAGCATTTTTACGCCAATAAACATCAGTACGATTGCGATACCCTGCGGCAGGTAATCGAATTTGCTTACAGCACCCCGAAGCAGGAAAAAAAGCGAACGCAGTCCCAGTACTGCAAAAATATTAGAAGTATAAATAACCAGCCGGGCTGTGCTTTCGTAGCCAGGTGTTTTTGTATCTACAATACCCATCACAGCGGGGATAGAATCCAATGCGAAAACCAGGTCAATGGCAGCAAGCATGATCACCACTACGAATAAGGTGGTATAATATTTCTTCCCGTTCTCTATTACCGCAAAGCGCCCATCCCCATCGTGCGGAACAACGGGCAGAATTCGTTTAACGAATTTATATACCTTACTTTCTTTGGGATCGAACTCTTCATCATCAGTTGAGCTAAACATTTTATAACCGGTGTATAAAAGAAACACTCCGAATATATATAATACCCATTCGAATTTTTCAACCAGCGCCACCCCAACAGTGATGAAAATGATCCGGAATACTATGGCCATCAGGATACCGATAAGCAATACCCGGCCATAATTTTTTTCTTTAACACTGAATGCAGAGAAAATAAGAATAAACACAAAGATATTATCGACACTCAGGCTCCATTCCATGAGATAGGCGCTCAGGTATTCCAATGCAGGCTTCTGACCATTTTCCACCCACATAAAAATGCAAAAAGCCAGGGCCAGGCCAACCCAGAAAAAAGTCTGGTACAGGGCGCTTTTAATAGATACTTTTTGGTCCTTTTTGCTAAGAAGGCCTAAATCAAAAACAAGCGCTAAAATCAATACGATCCCAAATACGAGGTAGGTGATCTGATCTGTTGTCATTCTATGGATGATGATTACCGTGCAAAGATAGGTGTAAAGCCAGTAGACAGGGCTCTGCGCGGCCGTTTAACGGGAGGTATATTTTCTTTTCCTGAGTTGCTGGTAAATAAGTCCTGTCAGGATAACAAGAAGAATCGGCAACCCGATATTGATAAACCGCCAGAAAAAAGTGTTTGCTTTTACTTTTTGCGAATCCAATAAACGCAGAACAATATCCTTATTACGTGTCTCGCTGATAGCCGGGTTATTTACCAGGTATTCCATTGTATTTAAAAGGAATTGGCGGTTGGCCACCGGGATAAAAAACTTGCCCGCCTCTGTTTGATTCTGGTATTCCCTGAACGTATACTTATTAAATCCCATAGGAATGGGTATCGGTCCTTCTCCGGGATTAGGACTGGGAATAAAATCATTGAATACAATATCGCCGTCGGCTACCACCACGATCTTATTATCTTTTGCAGATTCGTTTAAAAAAACTGCTCCGTTTGCAGCCAGGCTATCGCGTTGTGCCTGTGTCGCCCTGTTCTTATATAAGGATGTGAACCGGCCTTCAAGTAATATGGCAGCAGGTATTCCCGATCTTTTAAACTGCGCGTCCTGAGGAGCATTCCTGTTTTCATTCAGGCTGATGCGTGCAGGTGTATTGATTGTCCTGGAATTGGGAGAAGTAGACAACAATACTGTCTTTGTTATCCCTGCCACATTAATAGTATCAATTGAATTTACAAACCGGCCGCCCACGTAACCAAGGTTATTCAATTTGCTGCCCGCATTCAGTAAAGGGAAATAATTCCAATGCAAGAATTCAAATTGAGGATTTTCTGCTGAGCCGCCCACTACAAAAGGGATCATATCGCACTGAAGGTCCATCACCAGGTCTGTATTGATACGAAGACCATACCTGAAAAAAAGATCAGTAAGGTTGAGATTCCGGTCGTACGCGATAGTTTCACCTTTCGAACGTGCCAGGCTGTCCTGCTCTGCTATCAGGTTATCGATAAAACAGATAAGTTTACCACCCTGCATCACATACTGATCAATTTTGAATTTTTCGGCTTCAGTAAATTGCAGGGAAGGTTTTACGATCAGCAATGCGTCAAGGTCTGCCGGTATAATTTGTTGCCCGGCAAGGTTAAAGAGGAAAAAGTCATTGTCTTTTTTGAGGGTTTCTACAAGATCATATGTTCTTGCATCAGTTGGTTCTCCGTTGCCGACAGCATACCCGATTGCTGGTTTTTTATCCGCCGCCAGTTTGTTCAATGCATTTGCAAACTGGTATTCCATGAGTGCTTCTGCACTGTTGATCTCTTCCTGTGAAATCCTTCCACTGGCGCCAGGGTATAAGTTCACAAGCGATTCTTTGCCTTTATACCGCATTACCGCTACCGGAAATATGATATTACTGCTTTCGCCTGCTTTTAGCTGAACAGTCAGGTTAATGGGTAACGCGCCCATGCTTACCAGTGAGTCGCCCCAAAGTTTTTCTGTGCCATCTACTTTGTCCTGTGGTGAAATAAACCGGTAACTGATCTTTGAACTGTTGTTATCTTTCAGCAATTGTAAAAACTCATCCGTACTTCTAGCCAGTTTTCTGAAGCCTGCCGGAAATTCTCCTTTCAGGAAAACATCAATCTCTACTTCTGCATTTAATTTTTTTACCAGGTCCCTGCTGGCTTTACTAAGCGTATATCTTTTTTCCTTTGTAAGGTCAATACGTGCATGAAAGGAAGACGCAATAAAATTTACCGCCACCAGTATTACCAGCAGAAGCAGCCACCACCATGATGAATTAGTAGGTTTCATTGCAGTTGTTTTATGCTACCTTATTAAACAGGTTACGGTTCGTAATCGTTAAAAATAAAAATATGATACTGCCGAAATAAATGATATCACGGGTATCAATCACCCCCCGGCTGATGCTGCGGTAATGAAAATCTATGCCGATCATATCGATATAATAATCCAACCCGCCGGCAGAACCCATCACCTGCCCGATAGCACTAAATCCATAATATAACAAAGCGCAGGCGATCAAACTGATGATAAAAGCTACTACGGCATTGCTGGTAAAGCTGCTGGTGCAAATGCCTATCGAGGTAAAAACAGCAGCAAGGAAAAATAAGCCGATATAGGACCCTATAGTTGCTCCTGTATCTATGCCTTCGTTAGAAGATAATTGCTGGATAGAAAAATAATAAACAATCGTGGGTAATAATGCGATCACTACAACGATAAGACTTCCCAGGTATTTACCCCAAACGATCTGCCAGCGGCTGAGTGGCCTTGTCTGCAGGATTTCGAAGGTACCAGTCCTGAACTCATCGGCCAGGCTACGCATGGTAATAGCAGGAATAAGCAGTAACAGTATCCAGGGAGCCAGTTCAAAGAACCGGTCAAGTGTGGCATACCCGAATTCGAAAATATTATTTTCAAAAACAAAAAGCATCAACCCATTCACCAACAGGAAAACGATAATAGCAATATAGCCGGTTAGGCTGCTGAAAAACTGGCGAAGTTCTTTTTTACAAACGGACCACATAGATACCGCAAAATAGCTAAAGAATTTTGAAATTTAGGAATTTGATACCGGATTAGCCTCCCCTTCGATCGTTGAAATCAGCAAAATCAGCTTCTTTTCAACTTTTCATTTTTCTCTTTATGGAAAAGATCAACTGTTGTATCTAACTAAAAATCTTCTGCATGAAAAAAATAGTCTTATTACCAGCAATCCTGGTTTGTATTGCCATTGGCTCTGCTGCTCAATCCACCAAAAAAATACCGCCACCACCGCCTCCCGAACCTCCTGTGATAGAAGTAGTAAAATTTGCTCCCCCTGTTGTAGTACCCAAAGTGAAAACAACAGACCATTTTCTTAAAAGAAATAAAACAGTTGCAGGGTATAATTTCAGGTCACCCAAATTGATCATATTGACCCTGAGAAATAAAACAGTAGAAAAGTATGATCTCGCAGACGAAAAACAGAACAAGACCTTTACAGATAAATATGGAGAAGCACCTGTGCCTCCACCACCTCCGCCTGTAGAGGTAAGACCAGCTCAACCGCCTAAACCGCCTAAAGCTCCTGCAGCACCTGCAGCATAAGAAAATGGGCTGTTCACTTCATAAAGCGAACAGCCCATTTATATTTTTTATTCCTTTTTACTAAACGGCAAAGCTTTCTCCGCAGCCGCAGGTCCTGCTGGCATTGGGATTATTGAAGTAAAATCCTTTACCATTCAACCCATCTGAAAACTCAAGTGTGGTATTGACGAGGTAGAGTAAACTTTTCATGTCTGTAACTACTTTCATTCCATTGTCTTCAAACTGTTGGTCCTTTGGCTGGAGTTTGTTATCAAAATCAAGTTTATAACTCAATCCCGAACAACCACCACCCACTACACTCACCCGTACAAAATAGGATGGATCGTCGGCAACGCCGGCATCAGCCAGTAATTGTTTTACTTTTTCCTTGGCCTTATCGCTTATATAAATTGAATTCTCCAATGCGGTATTCATAATATGCTATTTAAAATAAAAATTGAATTGCCTGATTACCGGTTCCACGTACTACTCAGACAAACGTATTTTTTGGTCTTTAATTTTGCTCTTTTAAAAAAATTCTTACTGCTGCGTCCATGCTATCGTTTTCAAATCTATTCCTTCTTTATGCATTTCCCATAGCGGACTTATTTCTCTTAATTTTAATACGGTGTTCGTTACCTGTTCAATAGTATAATCGATCTCTTCTTCTGTGGTGAACCGACCCAGGCCAAAACGCAATGAACTATGTGCCAGTTCATCACCCAGACCAAGCGCCTTCAGCACATAAGATGGTTCCAGTGAAGCACTGGTACAGGCCGATCCTGAAGACAGGGCTATATTCTTATTAAATCCCATTATCACTCCTTCTGCTTCCACGTACCTGAACGAAATATTAGTGACATGTGGCAGTCTATGTTCTTTATTATCACCATTCAGGTTTGATTCTTCAATTTTTAATAAGGCCGTTTCCAGTTTATCCCTGAGTTTACTTACCCTGCCTGCTTCCGTTGTCATTTCCTGGCCGCAAATCTCACAGGCTTTGCCAAACCCTACAATTCCCGGCACATTGAGTGTGCCGCTTCTCATGCCTTTCTCATGCCCGCCACCATCTATCTGCGCAGTCAGCCTCACTCTTGGATTTTTACGACGCACGTATAATGCGCCCACTCCTTTCGGACCATACATCTTATGGGCAGTAAAAGCCATCAGGTCTATGCCATCCTTATTTACATCCACCGGTATTTTGCCTACGGCCTGTGTGGCATCACTAAAAAATAACACACCATATTTTCTCGCAATCCTGCTGATCTCTTTCACCGGCATCACAGTGCCTATTTCATTATTGGCATACATGATCGCAATGAGTATCGTATTTGGTCTGATTGCCCCCTCCAGTTCTTCGAGATCTATCAGCCCGCTGCTTTTTACCGGCAGGTACGTGATCTCTCCGCCCTTCTTTTCAATCTGCCTGCAGGTATCAAGTACGGCTTTATGTTCAATAGCGCAGGTGATGATATGATTGCCCTTGCCTGCATACATTTCAAAAACACCTTTGATAGCCAGGTTATCTCCTTCTGTAGCGCCGGAGGTAAAGATGATTTCCTTTGGTTCAGCGCCGACCAGGTTAGCAACCTGCTCCCTGGCTGTATCTACTCCTGCCTCTGCCTCCCATCCAAAAGCATGGTTACGGCTGGCCGCATTGCCAAAGGATTTTGTGAAATAAGGTAGCATGGCCTCCACGACTCTCGGATCACAGGGAGTAGTAGCATTATGATCAAGATAAACAGGGAGGTTCAGCATGTTTTATTCGTCTCAATAAAACACAAAATTAGCCCAAAAGGTTCTATTTTAATAGGTAATTTCGGGGTACAGGTCGCCCGAGAATAATTGGCACAAGCACATAAATAGCTTTAAACCAGTTTGTTATTTTTAATTTTATTACCAGTTAGCCGCCGTTATGGAGAAAATAGAGCATATAGGAATAGCAGTTAGTAAACTGGCCGATTCCATTCCCTTATTTGAAAAATTGCTGAATACATCATGTTATAAAACCGAGCTGGTGGAAAGCGAACGGGTAAATACTGCTTTTTTCAAGTCAGGAGACACAAAGATCGAATTACTTGAGAGTACCGAACCTGATGGTGTTATTGCCAGGTTTATTGATAAAAAAGGGCCGGGTATTCACCATATTGCTTTTGAAGTGGCAGATATAGCGGCAGAGATGAAGCGCTTGAAAGAAGCAGGCTTTAAACTATTGAATGAACAACCTAAACAGGGTGCGGATAATAAACTGGTCTGTTTCCTGCATCCCAAAGACACAAACAGTGTTTTAATCGAATTGTGTATGTCGGTAAAATGAGTGCTATTTATTTATATCGTCAATCTTTTCCTGCATCTCATTTTTTTTCATTTTCATATTGTTGTTCTTACTGAATTGCTGTTGTGCATTATAGAAAATCTTATCATATTTTTCCTCTTCTTTTGTAAGATCGTCTATTATCTGTTGTAAACGGGCTTCTCCTTCTTCTGTTACTCCGTCGGGAGATCTGCGGATATTGACCAGTTCTTTATAGGGGCCACCAAATATCTTTTTATAGAAATTAAATAGTTTCACGCCGGCATCTCTGAATGAAGAATCTCCTTTATAGGCGGGCATTCCTTCCAGTTCCCTGATCGTATGATCAGTTTTCTCTTCGTATTTTTCAAGGAGTAAATAAGCAGAGTCGAGGTCAATGGCAGACACCCGGGAAAATTCCATAATGTCCTTCACCACGATGGTCTGACGGTCAACAATATAATCGTTGTATTGCACGGCAGATTTGTAGACTTCTCCGTTACGGCCTTTTACAGACTCTTTGCAAGCCATCATCGTAATAACGATAAAC
This sequence comes from uncultured Terrimonas sp., assembly GCA_964528095.1. Lineage (GTDB taxonomy): Bacteria > Bacteroidota > Bacteroidia > Chitinophagales > Chitinophagaceae > CAZGSG01. The sequence goes on along the minus strand of CAZGSG010000038.1, from coordinate 6,530 downwards.
AACCCCGCTGCCAGGTATCTCATTGTTGATTGGTTATGATTTAATGAAAGAGTTATTATGCTGTTTTATCCATGCCATTCTCGATAGAGTCTGAGTTCACAATACCCATTTTCTCAACTGCCAGCTGTGCTGCTATCTGAGATGCATCTTTTTTATTGAACGCTTTTCCTTCGGCTATAGCCTTTCCATCAATAACGGCCGCTACGGTGAAGAGACGCCGCCCGTTTTCCAGTTTTTCATTGAGGGTTTCAAACTCAAGCACTTTTCCTTTTTTATTGGCCCAGCCATAAAGTTTATTCTTATGATTGATCTCCAGCATTTCGAGATCATCCATGAACATGTGAGGAAGAATGATATAATCCAGTACCCATTGCGCTGTTTTTTTATAGCCATAGTCCAGGTATACGGCGCCTACCAATGCTTCCAGGGTATTACCAAAGATCTGGCTCACTTTCAGGGAGCTATCCATTTTATTGTAGAGGGTGACCTTTTTGAGCCCCATACGGATTGCGATCTCGTTGAGCTGTTGGCGGTTCACCATCTTGCTTCGCATTTCCGTGAGAAAGCCCTCTTCCCTGTACGGGTAACGTTTAAAGAGATAGTCTGCTATCAACGCACTAAGTACCGCATCACCCAGGTATTCCAGGCGTTCATTGTTCTCATCCGCACCTTCGCGAATAGAACGATGGGTAAGGGCGGTTTTGTAGAGCGAAACATTATTCGGCTTAAATCCCAGGAGGTTTTTCAATTCCTTCCTGAAGGTGGAGCCTGTCTGTTTCTTAAAAAAGTTAGTGATAAAATCCACAAATTCAAGCTACGAAAAAAACTGCAAATGTTTAAATGTTTGGCATTTAAACACTATTTACATGATCTTTTCCTGTATTTTTTACGCTGATATGATTGTTACTCCGGACTTAAGCATTGAATTTCTTCACAATCACACAGGCATTATGCCCTCCAAAGCCAAAGGTGTTGCTGAGTGCCGCATTCACCGTTCTGTTTTGAGCTTTGTTGAAAGTAAAGTTTAGCCTGGGGTCCAGTTCCGGATCGTCAGTAAAATGATTAATAGTTGGCGGAACGATATCATGTACTACGGCCTTGATACAGGCGATCGCTTCTATGACACCTGCTGCTCCAAGACAATGGCCAGTCATACTTTTAGTGGCACTGATATTCAGCTTGTATGCATGATCCCCGAATACATGGGTGATGGCTTTTGTTTCAGCTATATCTCCAAGAGGGGTAGAAGTTCCGTGTGTATTGATATAGTCGATCTCTTCGGGTTTCATACCGGCATCTTCCAGGGCGGCAAGCATTACATTTTTGGCGCCCAGGCCTTCCGGATGTGGTGCTGTAATGTGGTGCGCGTCTGCCGTGGCGCCGCCACCAACGATTTCGCAATAGATCCTGGCTCCCCGTGCTTTGGCATGCTCCAGTTCCTCCAGTATCAGTACACCGGCAGCTTCACCCATCACAAAGCCATCCCGGTCTTTGTCATAGGGGCGGCTGGCAGTGGCAGGGTCATCATTTCTTTCGCTCATGGCCTTCATGGCATTAAACCCGCCTACACCTGCCTCACTGATCACCGCTTCGCTTCCGCCTGCCACGATAATATCTGCTTTGCCAAGCCGTAATAACATGGTAGCGTCGATGATTGCGTTGGTACTGCTGGCACAGGCGCTTACTACAGCGTAGTTTGGCCCGCGCAGGTTATGTCGCATGCTGATTTGCCCTGCTGCGATATCCAGGATCATTTTTGGAATAAAGAATGGATTAAACCGGTGAGTACCGTCACCTTTGGCAAATTCAGTTACCTCGTTTTGAAAGGTAATAAGCCCGCCGATACCACTGCCAAAGACCACACCAATCCTGTCCGGGTTGATGTTTTCTTTATTCAGGCCCGCATCAGTCATCGCCTGGTCGCTGGCAACCAATGCAAGCTGGGTGAACCGGTCGATCTTCCTGGCTTCTTTTTTATCTAAAAACTGAACCGGGTCAAAGTTTTTTACTTCGCAGGCAAACTTTGTACGGAATTTACCGGCGTCGAACTGGGTAATGATAGCAGCCCCCGATACACCATTGATCAATCCTGTCCAGTAATCATCCACAGAATTTCCTAACGGTGTAAGAGCGCCCATCCCTGTAACAACTACTCTTTTCAATTCCATATAGCCAGTTTCAAAATTCGTTAATATAGATAAAAACCGCCTTCTCTGTATACAACAGTGAGAAGGCGGAGTTGTTTATTCCATTCCATTGTTCCTGCCCTACAGGGCCATTGGGAACATTATATGCAAATGCGTTTATTTAGCATGCTCTTCCAGGTAAGCGACAGCCTGACCCACAGTAGTGATGGTCTCGGCCTGTTCATCAGGAATGGAGATGTTGAATTCTTTTTCGAATTCCATGATGAGTTCAACCGTATCTAATGAATCGGCTCCGAGATCATTGGTGAAAGAAGCTTCGTTTGTAACTTCTGCTTCATCAACACCCAACTTATCAACGATGATCTTTTTAACTCTTGATGCAATGTCTGACATGTCGTAATATTTTAGTTTATAGGGTGCAAAAATATACTTTTTGAGTAAACAAGCATCGGAAACAATATATTTTCCGTGATTCCCACAATAAATTGATTCAGATAGGGTAATAAAGGTTTTTTTGGAAATGAGCCCATAAAATTCTAAAGTATTCCGTTGGCTGTGTGCCCGGTTCTTTGTAAATTGAAGACCTTCAAACCAACTATTTTAATAACGATGGCGCTGAAAATCATAGATCATGGAACGCCCGAATACCTGCAAATGGTGAAATTGCGCGATGATGTACTGCGCAAACCGCTTGGTCTTGGTTTTACGCCCGAAGAACTGGAAAGTGAAAAAGATCATATGTTGATCGCCGCTTTCGAAGATGAGCGCATGCTTGGCTGTTGTATGCTTATTGAGGAACAACCCAGTGCCATCCGGCTCCGGCAGATGGCCGTGCTGAATGATCTGCAGGGAAAGGGCATTGGCCGTGCCCTGATGAATTTTGCGGAGAACCTGGCGCGTGACCGCGGATTCAGGGTCATCCGAATGCATGCCAGGTTAAACGCTGTAGGTTTTTATGAAAAAGTAGGCTATAAAATAAAGGGTGATCAGTTCCTGGAAGTCACTATTCCGCATTATGTGATGGAAAAGCAATTGTGATCTGAAATGCAAAATTCAAAAGTAAAAATTCAAAAATAGCCTCTGTAAACTGCATATACCGGATACGGTCATTTTAATTGCTCCTATTTCTTTTTGACCTTCGACTTCAGCAACTGTCGCAATTCACTTACATCCTCGCTTGTTGTGCAACCGCTTTTTGGTACAAGGAAAAAAGACCGGCTGTCAAAATACAAATGAAAAAAATGCGGGCTCTCCATAAAATAACTCAGTTTTTTCCAGTCAAAAGCCCTTGATCCACGTTCATGTTGCAGGGTAAAATTATTTTCTTCAAAATGCATACTGAAGCTGTTCTGAAATGTTTCCGCTTTCCTGTAAACCATAAAGGGCAGTATAAACCAAAAACTGATCATCAACACGATCCACAGGGAAGATCCTATAAGAAAAGCCATTGCGGTTACCTTGTGTAATGCATATAAGATGATCGAAACAAGTGCAAATACATTTACAAGGATCAGCATAATCCTTATTTCCGGCCGGCTGATAAAATGATAACGCAGGGCCTGCAGCACTGTCTTCTTTTCATAGTCGAAATGAATCGTCATGTATTCTCCTTATTATTAATTAACTCGGGTTACCAGGTCTATTCCTATTGCAAAAATAACGCTGAAAGTCAGCGTCTGCTTTTGAATTTTTAATTCCCACTGACCGGCAACTTACAAACTCTCCGCAAACCTACAACCTATTTTGGCAATGGTCCATTTGCCTTTTTCTTTTTTCATTTCAAAACAAATAATAAGCGTTTCTATTTCTTTTCCTTTATCCGAGTAGGAGCCCAACACATCTACGGTGGCTTCGTTTCCGTTTACCCGGATTGCCCATTGTTTTGATTTTTGCATTTCTTCAACGGTGTATTGTGGTTCCTGGCTATTGGTGAACCGATCGCCATCAAATCCATAAGGCACTTCGTCCTGTACCTGTATCAAAAAAGCAGAATCACATTCTTTAAAAAACTGTCTTTCATTGCGTGCGAATTCCTGTCCAAGTTGTGGTGCCGTCTTGCCAAGCCAGGCGAGATAACGATCTACTTCTTTCCAGTTTATCTTATAAGGAGGATCTTTTTTTGAAGTAGTGTATAATTTGAAAGCATCGATCTTTGGTGAATTTTTACCATACCATTTGTAAAAACTATTGATCGTAGTCCTGATCTGTGCGGAATCAGAAGATTTAATGGATTGCGCGTTGATGCTTATTGAAAAAATAATAATACCAATAAGGATAACTGCTTTTTTCATACAGTAGATGTTGAATTTTAAAAGTGGTGAGGCTTTATAAAAAAACCGGTCATGTTCAGAACACGACCGGTTGTAATACTATTAATACGATTGACCGATTATTGAATATTTGATCCGTCTTCAGGGATGTTCAACAATTTGGCTACCTGCACATACGTCATTTTCTTTAATTGAGCTACGCTATAACCAGCGGCAGAACCACTGATTACTTTTCCGCCAGAAACTCCCCCTGGTATGATCACATAACGATAAGAGATACCGGCAAGTTGAGATATGGGTCTTTCGATCGCTTCGGGATCATAAGTAAAGGTGATCTTTCCAGGATTCAAAATATAACCATAGAACTGACCATTGAATGCTTCCTGATAAGGAAGCTGAGCTACTCCCGGCATAATATCGGCCTGGCCGACTGTAAATCCTTTTCCATATGCCAGTACCACGCCCTGATCGATGACAGCCTGTGTTACACCGGCTGCAGTACGATTATAAACAAGGGAAACATTATATGCATTTGGTGGTTGAAAACCGACAACCCAATCAGCTGCAACTGTTGCAACCCAACTTGAATAAATAACATTGGCTGTACCAGCGGGACCAGCAGCACCAGCGGGACCGGCAGCGCCTGCAGAACCAGGAACACCCTGCGGACCAGTAGCACCTACGGGACCTTCAGGACCTTCTTTAGTACAGTTTGTAAATACGAATACAATTGCTAATGATAAAAGGGAAAGAAGTCGGAGCTTTCTCATAACGTTTAGTTTGCAGTTATTATGGTTTCAAAAAATAACGGGGACCCCCGTTTTTTCGTCAGGACTAAAGATAAAGGAAAAAAACTCAAACCGTCAAATGGAATAAAAAAATTATCCGGCCAGCCTGAGCTTTTTGAAAACCAGTTTTGAACCAATACATTTGTTTAAACCCAACTCATTTTTATGTACCGTCACCGCTTTATTTTACCTGTTATCCTAATGGTTTTTTCCTATGCAGGCAACACACAATTTTCCAGGGGCACACGGATGGCAGGCACATCGGTGGGCAGTATCTTTTTTAATTCCGGCAGTTCGGATCAGACCGTCACCTCTATCGGAAGTACGACCGGCAAGTCAAGCAATTATGGGATCAGTATCACCCCTTCCCTTGCCTGGTTTATTTCATCAAAAACAGCTGTGGGGTTTATGGTAAACCTGAATCCCTATGGGGACAAGATAAGTTTTGAAGAAGGAGGTAGCACTTTTCAAAAAGACAATTCCACGAATTTTAATGCCGGCCTTGGGGGCCTGGTACGCAATTATTTTTGCAGCGAAGGTGCTATTTTACCGTATGGTCAGTTCAGCCTGGATGGCGGCATCAGTACCGTAAAAAAGGATGGCTTTTTTTACGGTGGCCGTACTCCTAATATATATAAGGAAACCTATGATGGTAAATCTTCCGGCGGTTTTTATAGTAATGCGAACCTGACGATCGGGGCAACAAAAATGATGGGAGACTATGTGGGGCTTGATCTTTTTGTTGGTTATAATTTTTCATACAGCAAGAATACGCTGAAGACTACACGCCTGAGGGATGATGGCGTAAATGGAAGTATCGATGAAACACTGGTCAATGAAACAACCAGCAAGTATACCAATCACCGTTTCATTATAGGGCTGGGCTTCCAGGTTTTTCTGGAAACCAAAAAGAAGTAATGAGCAGGATGATACAATAAATGATCCCGCCCAGGTATGAACCGGGCGGGATTATTTTATCTGTACATTTTATTTATTCATCATCTGCTTGGCCTCGATGCTGAGAGTAGCATGGGGCACGGCACGCAGTCTTGCTTTATCGATCAGCTTACCGGTAACACGGCATATACCATACGTTTTGTTTTCAATACGCATGATCGCCTTTTCCAGGTGATCTATAAAGGTGATCTGGCGGCTGGCCATCTGGCTCAGCTGTTCTCTCTCCATGCTCACACTACCATCTTCCATGGTCATGTAACGGGCTTCGTCCATATCGCCGCCTTCATCACGACGGGTTATCAGGCCCTGGAGGTATGCCAGCTCTTTTTTAGCTGCATCCAGTTTCTTCATTATGATTTCTCTGAACT